>CAZBGR010000015.1:0-17918 GCA_964491535.1 uncultured Muribaculaceae bacterium | reverse complement strand
GAAGCTAAAGTAGGTATTTCAATTTCCTTCTTTAAATCAAATATTTTAACTGCTTCTTTTTTTAAATAATCAATAGCATTTTGGCGATTCCATAAAACTAAAAGAATACTAGCTAATAACATAAGAAAAAAAATTAACAATGCATAAATTAAACCAGCTAAAATAATACTTTTCGATTTCATACAATCACCTATTCTTAATTTTAATTATACCGTAAATATAATAATATTCAAGGTTTTAGTTTGTTTAATTAATCAGGTACATACTTATAATAATGAGAATACTTTTTTATTTTTGGTTCTTTAATATTAGTAATAACGCCTTCTATCTTTAAGCCTCTTTTTGAAAAATAACTAAAACTATCTAAAATTTTTCGGTTAATTAAAGCTTTATATAGTTCGCTTTGACTAGATATTTCTTTACCAAATTCTTTAGCTTCTTCACCACTTTTTAGCATTTTAACAGTGAATACTTCTTCTAAATCTTTTAAAAATACAGTAACTATATTATCAGGTTGAGCAGTTATCTTGAGATCTCTTTTTATTTGAAGATTTAAAATATGATTTTTTAAAATAACTAAAATTTGCTTCAATAAATTATTTCTCATAATAGTTAATTTAACATCAGTTACGGTATTTAAACCTAATTGAGAATTATTATCTAAAAAGTTTTTTATGTCAATAATCTTTTTCATCCATCAAAACCTCCTTTTATTCTTATTACTCAACCCAATTATACCCTAAATTTATTAAATTAACTAGTATTTAATAATCTTTTTAGAGATATTTTTGTTTAAATTTTGATCATTTTTAATAACTACGGTATTAATATCTCCATCGGAAATATAACGATTAGATTCTAAAAGGTCAAAGCACATCTTAAGATCAAAGTCTTGTCCATTATTATCCCAAGCTCTAATTCGTTTAAGAAATGTTTTATCAAAGTTTTTATGATAAGGAGATAATTCAGCCTCCCAACCAACTCTTAAAGTAGCTTCGGTTTGATATTTATAACCATTGTATTCTCCTTTTAAAATAAAAGGGAAAAGAGGATGACCTTTTTTATAAGGAGAACCAAAAGGAAGAGCTATAATATTAAGATACTTATTACCAATAATGCTTTCTAGTTTTTGATAAAGATAACCAATAGCTTCCTGAGCTTCTAGCTCGTTAATCTTAGTAAAATCAACATGCCCCTTAGTATGATTCCCAATATCATAACCGTTATCAATTAGCCATTTAATTATCTCTTCATTATATTTAGGTTGATTAAATAAACCCTCATTTAAGAAAAAAGTGGCTGTAACATTAAAATCAGGATATTTTTGTTTGAAAGTCTCCAAAATACCAACTGCTGATTTAGGATCGATTATTAAATTATTGTTTTCATCTTTATCTAACACTTTAACATTATCAAGACGACCGTCATCAAAAGTTAATACCAAAGGGCTTTTACCAAATTCAGTAGCAATCTCACCATCAATATAATTTTTTAAACGAATCATTCGATAACCATTTTTATAATAACTTTCTAAATCATTTATAAAAGCTTCCGTAGTTCGATTATAACCATCCTTATCAACATTCCCTCCAAGATAACTAGTTTCTTCATTTTTTAAATTAATAATCCCATGATGCATAATAATAGGAATATTACCCAATTCATTAATATTATGTTCCTGATATAATTTTATAGGTATTTTCCCAAGTGAAATAACAATAATCAATTTATCTTTCTTATTTATCTTAGTTCCTGTTTTAATATTTTGCTTAATTAATTTATCCTTTTTTATTTCATCGTGATATTCTTCTTTTATTTCTAAATCTAAATGATAACGGTTAGCATAATCTTTAATTTCTGCTAACGAATAATTACTAAGATCAACCATTAAAACCTCTTTAACTGCTTTTTTAATCAATATTTGATTAATTAATAAATAACCACCTATCATAATAATTAATAAAATAATAAACCTTTTCATCAAAGCCTCCTTTTTTATTATAAACTAAATATATAAAAAAACAAAGAGGCCCTAACTCTTTTTTTCTTTTAGAATAATTTATACTAGGTGATGAAAGTGTTTAATTGGTTTAATTGTTTTCCTCCAAAAAAAGTAAAATTAATTATTATTGCTTTAATCCTCTCATGTATTATTATTTATCAAGCTTTAATAACCTTTTTTGTTCCCTTTCGCTTTAATGTATTAATTTTACTTATTGAAATATTATGTTTCTTTTACCTCCTCTATTGTATAATAGGGGGTAATTAAAGTTTCAGTTTTATAAAGATAATCAATCTTTTGCCTTACTTGACAACAATTTTCATATTCATCACTATTTAATTCTATTTTATCTGGAATTGATAACAAAACAAATAATAACTTTCGCTCTTCTTCTAAAAGAGGATATTTAGATTCATATAATCTAAATAATTCACTAAAATCAAATTCTAAAGCATTTTTTTTATAAAAAGAATATAAATCGTAAATAGGAGATTCTACCTTAGCTTGATCCCAACTCAATAAATGAACCTGTTCACTATGAATCAAATGATCTATATCTAAATTATTATGGATGGTAACCAATCTTTTTTTTGTTTTTTCTTTAACCAATTCATACCATTCATTTATTTCCTTTTGACAAAAATAAAGGGCCATATATATTTTGGAAATATTGCGAGCCAGTAAATACTCTGAAGGACTCATATAAACGTTTTGCTCAATAAAAGTTATTAAATTAGTATAATAATAATAAAGATATTCTAACTGATTTATTATCTTTTCGTAGATTTCTTTATATTCATCTTGATCAATTTCTCTATAAAAACTTGTCTTATTATGAAGAAGAGTCAATAAATAAACTAAATCAATAGCCTTTTGATCTCTTGGCGTTTCTATCTCTTCAATATATTTATAAACATCATATTCTTCTTCAGTAGTTATTAAATCAGGTAAATAATCAAAGTTTCGTGATTTTAAATATTTAAACAATGTTTGATGGTGATTAAAGTTAGTTTTAGATCTTTTTTTAAAAACAAAAGGCCCATCATCAGTATCAACAATAATTACTTTCTTTTTAAAGGTATAACGATACGGATTTCGGGCATATTTATTAATTAGTTTTTTAACATTATTCATTTATTATTTTAGGAATAATTATTTTATCACCAATTTTAAATTCCTCTAAATTATTATAAATCGCTAAATCATCTTTACTAATATTATATTTATTTAAAACAGTATCAATGGTATCTTCTTTTCTAACAATATAAACATGATAAGTAGCGAAGGTTTCATCTTTATCATCAAACGAATCAAATAATGATCTTATCTTTTCACCATCAACCTCTATTTTAGCTGTTTCCTCTACTTCTAAATTGTCTTCCCTAACACCATTTTCCTTAGTTGGTGATTCAACCTCCTTAACCTTTAACCCTTCTTCTTTTAACTCTTCTTTCAATTCTTCCTTTTTAAATTCTTCTTTAACTGCTTCTTCCTTTAATGCTTCTCTTAAAACTTCTTCTTGAACTTCTTCTTTTAACATTTCATCTTTAATATCTTTTGGTTCTTCTTCTATTTCATCTCTTAAAACAACTTCTTCTTTAGCAACAAATGATTCTTTTATAAGCTCTTCTTTTAATTCAATTCCAGCAATTAAAACATCAATATTAACTCTTAATTTTTCTTCATCAATAATTTCATAATAAAAATCATCAATATCTATAGAGGCTCGAGTGGAATCATATTTTTGATCAAGAGTAATTTCAAAAGGAAGCTTAAAGTTAAAATTAGTTACCGTAGGATTAAGATCACTTATCTTATAATCCCCACTAACAATCATTTCTCCAATAACATTATTATCCTCTAATCTTAAATTATGTTCTAAAGAAATACTTGTTATTTCACTAACCTTTGTTTTAAAAGGAATATCTTTAATAAATGGAATAACTTGTTTCATTCTACATCTCCTTTCTTATTCAATTAAATATATGAATAACTAAAAGAAGATATACATAAAAATTACTTTTAATAATCTATTTAATTAAAATTTAATCTATTTTTAAAACAGCTAAAAAAGCTTCTTGAGGGATTTCAACACTACCTACTCTTTTCATTCGTTTTTTACCTTCTTTTTGCTTAGTTAAGAGTTTCCTTTTTCTACTTATATCTCCCCCATAGCATTTAGCTAAAACATTTTTTCTTAATGCCTTAAGATCAGCTCTGGCAATCACTTTTGAACCTATAACGGCTTGAATAGGTAACTCAAATTGTTGTCTTGGTAATAGTTCTTTTAAATTATTAACGATTGATTTACCTCTTTGATAGGCTGAAGCTTTATGAACGATAACACTAAAGGCATCAATTAATTCATTATTAATTAAAATATCCATCTTTACTAAATCACTTACCCGATATCCCTCTAAATCATAATCAAAAGAAGCATAACCTTTAGTTGATGATTTTAAACGATCAAAAAAATCATAGACAATTTCTGATAAAGGAATTAAATAATGAAGATTAACCCTTTGTTCAATATGTTCCATTGTTTGATAGATTCCTCTTTTAGCTTGGCACAATTCCATTACTGGACCAATATATTGATTAGGTACTAAAATATTAGTTTTAATATACGGTTCTTTTATATTAGCTATTTTAGAACGATCTGGTAATTTAGTTGGATTATCAATCAATAATTTATTTCCATCAGTTAAATTAACTTCATAAATAACATTAGGAGCGGTTGCAATTAGATTAAGTTTAAATTCTCGTTCAATTCTCTCTTCAATTATTTCCATATGTAATAGACCTAAAAACCCACAACGAAAACCAAACCCTAAAGCTTTAGATGTTTCTGGTTCATAAAGAAAAGCAGCATCATTTAATTTTAATTTCCCTAAAGCTTCTTTTAAATCGTTATATTTGGTTGAATCAACAGGATATAAACCACAAAACACCATTGGTTTTAAATGTTTATAGCCGGGTAAAGGTGTTAAAGATTTATTATTAACTAAAGTTATAGTATCCCCTACTTTAACATCATCTATTTTTTTTATACTAGCTGCTACCCACCCTACTTCACCAGCCATCAAACTTTCCTTTTTTTGCTCTTTAGGAACATTTACTCCCAATTCAACAACTTGATAACGAGCCTTAGTATTCATTAATTCTATTTCATCAGCTACTTTAAGTTTACCTTCTATTATTCTAACTAACATAATAACTCCACGATAAGAATCAAAAACACTATCAAATACTAAAGCTTGTAAAGGATTATCCTCTAAACCAATAGGAGCAGGTATTTTAGTAATAATATTAGACAGTAATAAAGAAATACCTTCACCTGTTTTTGCACTAACTAAAATAATTTCTTCTTCTTTGAAGCCTAAAGTATTAATTATATCGTTTTTTACTTTATCAACATTAGCATTAGGTAAATCAATCTTATTAATTACCGGAATAATAGTTAACTTATGATTTAAAGCTAAATAAACATTCGCTAAGGTTTGAGCCTCTATGCCTTGAGTAGCATCTATTACTAAAATAGCTCCTTCACAAGCAGCTAAGCTACGTGATACTTCATAAGAAAAATCAACATGACCCGGAGTATCAATTAAATGAAAAAAGTAATCTTCATTTTGATTCTTATATTTTAATTGAACAGCATTAAGTTTAATAGTAATACCTCGTTCTCGTTCTAAATCCATACTATCTAACAATTGCTTTTTCATTTCCCTTTTATTAATTGCCCCACTAAATTCTAAAATACGATCAGCTAAAGTACTCTTCCCGTGATCAATATGAGCAATGATACTAAAGTTTCTAATGTTTTTTTTATTCATCAAAATCACCGTTCAAAATTTCTATTTAAAAAAGCTTTAATTTTATTATTCTGTGACAAATGGTTCAAGACTACCATCTTCTTTAACAATTTTATTTATTTGTTCTTCAGCTTTATTTATTTCATCAGTACATTCTTTAGCTAACTTCATCGCCTCACTATATTTGTCAATAGCCTCATCTAAATCAACTTCACCATTTTCTAATTCCTTAATTAATCCCTCTAATTTAGCTAATTTTTCCTCAAACTTTTCTTTTTTACTCATTATATTCCTCCTTCACCTCTAAAACTTTAGTTCTTAAAAACCCATTCTTTAAAATAACTTTTAATTGATCATTAAGTTTAATCTTTTTTAAATCAAAAATAACTTTGTTATTTTTTTTAATTATAGCATATCCCCTATTTAAAGTATTTATAGGATTTAAAATTTTTAATTTTTCTAGATAGTTATTTAATTTATTACTTTTAACTTGATAAATAAGCTTGGGATTATTTAATAAATAACTAGCCTTTAAATATAATAAAGTGCTTTTTTTCTCATCAATCATAAATTTAATTAAATTATTAAATCTTTCTATAAGATTATCTACTTTTTGAGCCTTTATTTGATAAAGAGCTTGGGGATTTTTTAAAACATAACTATCCATTATTTTTTTCAATATTAAATTATTATTTTCTAATTTATTAAACAAATAATTACTAGCTCTAATTTTTAAATTTTTAATTTCTTTTAACAAATCAATTAAATTAGGAACAGCTATTTCAGCTGCGCCTGTTGGAGTAGCAGCTCTTACATCAGCTACTAAATCACTAATCGTATAATCAACTTCATGCCCTACCGCACTAATAATCGGAACTTTAAAATCAAAGATAGCTCTAGCAACTATCTCTTCATTAAAAGCCCATAAATCTTCAATTGAACCACCACCTCTACCAATAATTAATAAATCTAAATCAAAATTATAAGCCCGATTCATTTGCCTAACAATGTCTAAAGAAGCATCAGGC
The DNA here is from genome assembly GCA_964491535.1 of uncultured Muribaculaceae bacterium. Classification (GTDB taxonomy): domain Bacteria; phylum Bacillota_I; class Bacilli_A; order RF39; family UBA660; genus CAZBGR01. Next base: position 11,073 of record CAZBGR010000015.1, on the reverse strand, counting down.
CCTTGTACTAAAGAAGGAAAAAGAATAACTTCAACCATAGGAAATCTTCTTTTAATAGTTGATAAGATATCTTTAATAGCAGCCCCTGTCGGAGCAGTAATAACTCCTATCCGATTTGGAATTTTAGGTAGGGTCTTTTTATGTTTAGAATCAAACAAACCTTCTTTGGCTAATTTATTTTTCAATTGTTCATAGGCAATATATAAATTACCTACCCCATCTTCTAACATATCATTTACATATATTTGATAATTACCAGCCGGTTCATAAACATTAATTTTACCATTAATTAATACTTTCATTCCATCTTCAATTTCAAATTTTAATTTACTAGCTAAATTAAAAAACATAATTGCACTTATCTTACTAATTTCATCTTTAAGAGTAAAATATAAATGTCCACTAGTGTGTCTTTTAAAGTTTGATATTTCACCTTTTAAATAAACATTTTGTAAAAAAGAATCTTGATTAAATTTATTTTTTAAATAGTTAGTTAAAGCACTGACTGTTAAATATTGATTATTTTTCATTTATTCACTCTTTTCTAATCTTTATTATCTTTCTTTGCTTGATGATATATTTTATCCAAAACTCCATTAATCATTTTTTGAACAGCTTCATCAGAATATTGTTTAGCTAATTTAACAGCCTCATCTATACAAACTAAAGCTGGGGTATTAGTATATAACAATTCATAAATAGCTATTCTTAAAATAACTTGATCTATCTTACCTAAACGATCAATAGTCCAATCTTTTAAATATTGATTAGCTAATAAATCAAGCTCATCTTTTTTCTCAATAACACCCTCTACCATTTTATTAATAAAGTCATTTTCTTTATTTATCATCCCAGTTAAAAAATGATTAAGTTCTTCTTCGGTATCTCTTTTCTCAAATAAAAAAAACTGATATAAAATGCTCATTATTATTTGACGTTGCTTACTTCGACTTTCCTTCTTCAATTTTTTAACCTCTTTTCCCTAAATTAAGTAATTATTTTTCATCTTCTTAATTATTATTATATCATAAACCTTTTATTAATCTATAAAAAATGGTATAATTTTAATGATAGAAAAGGAGATAACATGAATCATTTACAAACTTTATTTAATCCTAAATCAATAGCAATAATTGGAGCTTCAAAAAAGAAAACCAAAATTGGTTATGCTATTTTAAATAATATTAAAACAAGTAACTATCAAGGTCATCTTTATCCAATTAACCCCAGGGAAAAAACAATTTTAGGATACCCTTGTTATCAATCAATAATTGAGATTAAGGATGAAATAGAAGTTGCTGTCATAGTTATTCCTGAACCTCTTGTTTTAGATATCGCTACTCAATGTGGAGAAAAAAAAGTTAAGTTTTTAATAGTTATTAGTGCTGGCTTTAAGGAAATAGGTAACGAAGGTTTAAAAAAAGAACAAGCTTTATTAGATATTTGTCGACACTATAAGATGAGATTAGTAGGTCCTAATGTGGTTGGCATAACTGATACTCATACCCCCTTGAATGCTTCTTTTTTACCTGGAAATCCTACCAAAGGAAATATTGCTTTTATATCACAAAGCGGAGCGATGCTTTTAGCAATTTTTGATTGGTGTGAAACTAAAAAACTTGGTTTTTCACAACTTGTTTCAATAGGTAATAAGGCTGATTTAAATGAAATAGATTTTATTAAAGCTTCTTTTAACGACCCTTATACTAAGGTTGTTTTATGTTACCTTGAAGATATTCTTGATGGGCAAGCTTTTATTGAAACTTTAGAAAAATATGCTTCTAAAAAACCACTTATTATTATGAAAGCAGGTGTTTCAGAAGCTGGGGCAGAGGCTGCTTCCTCTCATACAGGAGCTTTAGCTGGAAGCGATGTCGCTTATGATACTGCTTTTAACCAATTTGGAGCCCTTAGAGTCAAAAATATTGCTGAATTATTCGATTTAGCGACCACCTTTGTTAATCAACCATTACCTAAAGGAAATAAAATAGCTGTTATTACTAATTCAGGTGGCCCAGGGATTATTGCTATTGATAATATCGAAAAAAATAAACTAGTTATTACTCGCTTTACAAAAAAAACAACTAAAAAACTAAAAGCTTTACTACCATCCGCTTCAAACATTTTAAATCCAGTTGATTTACTAGGTGATGCTGATTCAACCCGTTATCAACAAACTTTAAAAATCATCTTAGAAGATGATTTTACTGATGCCTTATTAATTATTTTATCACCTACTGCAGTTATTAATCCCCTTGAAGTTGGTAAAATAATTAATAAATTAAAAAACGATTACCCCTTAAAACCTATCTTAACTGTTTTTGTCGGAGGAAAAGAAGTAGAAGAAGCTAATTGTTATTTAAATAAAAAAGGTATTCCTTGTTATACTTTTCCCGAACCAGCTCTTAAAGCCTTGGCAGCTTTAACTCTTTATGCTAATCTTAAAAAGCAAGCAAAAGAACCATCAAAATTAGCAATTGTTAAAAAAGTGGATAAAAAAACTGTTGATAATATTTTAAATAAAGTTAAAAAAGATAAAAGAAAAGTACTATTAGGAAGTGAAGGTGCTAAATTATTAGCAGCTTATAATATTAATTCCTTACCAACCTTTTTAACTAAAAATAAACAACAAGCACTTAATTACGCTGAAAAAATAGGTTATCCTGTTGTTTTAAAAATAGCTTCTCCTTCAATAATTCATAAAACTGAGGTAAAAGGGATTGAAATAAAACTTAATAATCAAAAGGAAGTAGCTAAAGCTTGTGAACGAATTATCAATAATACTAAACATCTTTCAAAAAATCTTATTTATGGAATTGAAATTCAAAAAATGATGGATAAAGGCCATGAAATTTTTATTGGAATGAAAAGAGATCCTCACTTTGGTCCTTTATTAGCTTTTGGTCTTGGAGGCATTTATGTTAATTTGTTAAATGATGTTTCCTTCAGCTTGGCACATCATTTATCTGTTAATCAAATCAAAAAAATGATAAAAAAAACTAAAGCTTATTCTTTATTAAAAGGTTATCGAGGAAATAAAAAATCTAATCTTAATACCTTAATTTCAATAATAACGCAAATAGCACAATTAGCCCTTGATTTTCCTGAAATTAAAGAAATAGATTTAAACCCAATAATAGTTTATCCTAATGAAGCGATTGCAGTTGATGTAAAAATAATGATTAATTATGATTAATAGTTATTTTCAAACCTTTTATATAAAACATACTAAAATTTAATAATAGCTTAATATTTAATTATAAAAATATGTTTTATCAAATCAATAATTAAATTATAGTAATTAAGAGAACCTTATTGTATGGTATGTTTTTTTACGTTTGATTCCTTTAATCCTTTTTGTTAAAGTAAAGTTAAAGGAGTTAGATGATGAATAAATTAAAAACAAAAACTACTATTCCTTTAACTTATGATTTTATGTTTAAAGAAGTATTTGGTAGTCAAAAAAGGATTAAGATAACTACTTATTTTATAGCAAGATATTTAAAGATTGATTATCATAAATTAATTGGTAAAGTTATCCTATTAGATAAACAATTAACTAAAGATAATATAAAAGATAAAAGTCAAGAAGTTGATTTAATAGTTCATATTAATGATAAAATAATTAATATAGAACTTAATATGCAAAAGTATCCATATTTAATTGCTCGTAACTTAGCCTATTTATGTAGGATATATGGTAATCAATTAAATCATCAAAATGATTATCTAGATTACAAGAAAGTATTACAAATTAATTTTGATAATTTTAGTTTTTTTAAACCAAAAAAAGTAAGAAGAGAATATTTATTAACTAGTAAAGATCAAGATAATATAATTTATAGTAAATTAATTGAAATACATCACGTTGATATGGAATATTGCCGTAAAATATGTTATAGTGAAAATAAAAGAAGCTTCGTAGAAGACTGGGTTAGATTATTACAATGCAATAATCTAAAAGAGATAAAGAAAGTAGCAGGTGAAATTATTATGAATGAAGAAGTAAGAGAGGAATTTGTTAGTGAAGTGGAAAAATTAAACATGAATCCTAGATTAATGGGCCTTTATTATGACCGAGAACATCATGAAAAACAAGTTCTCAAAGGAGTAATTGAAATAGCAAAAGAGGAAGCGAAAGAGGAAGGTTTGCAATTAGGGATAAAGCAAGGGATTGAGCAAGAACGAAATCAAACCAATCTAAAGCTAGCTAAGAAAATGATAGCTGAGGGGTTTGATATTGAATTTATTAAAAAATTTACTTCATTATCTAAAAAAGAAATAAAAAAACTTCTTTAAAAATTAACTTTAGTTAATTATTGAATAATTGATTAATATTTAATTGTAAAAATATGTTTTATTAAATTAATAATTAAATTATAGTAATTAAGCGAACCTTATTGTATGCTTTTTAATGTTTGATTCCTTTAATCCTTTTTGTTAAAGTAAAGTTAAAGGAGTTAGATGATGAATAAATTAAAAACAAAAACTACTATTCCTTTAACTTATGATTTTATGTTTAAAGAAGTATTTGGTAGTCAAAAAAGGATTAAGATAACTACTTATTTTATAGCAAGATATTTAAAGATTGATTATCATAAATTAATTGGTAAAGTTATCCTATTAGATAAACAATTAACTAAAGATAATATAAAAGATAAAAGTCAAGAAGTTGATTTAATAGTTCATATTAATGATAAAATAATTAATATAGAACTTAATATGCAAAAGTATCCATATTTAATTGCTCGTAACTTAGCCTATTTATGTAGGATATATGGTAATCAATTAAATCATCAAAATGATTATCTAGATTACAAGAAAGTATTACAAATTAATTTTGATAATTTTAGTTTTTTTAAACCAAAAAAAGTAAGAAGAGAATATTTATTAACTAGTAAAGATCAAGATAATATAATTTATAGTAAATTAATTGAAATACATCACGTTGATATGGAATATTGCCGTAAAATATGTTATAGTGAAAATAAAAGAAGCTTCGTAGAAGACTGGGTTAGATTATTACAATGCAATAATCTAAAAGAGATAAAGAAAGTAGCAGGTGAAATTATTATGAATGAAGAAGTAAGAGAGGAATTTGTTAGTGAAGTGGAAAAATTAAACATGAATCCTAGATTAATGGGCCTTTATTATGATCGAGAACATCATGAAAAGCAAGTTCTCAAAGGAGTAATTGAAATAGCGAAAGAGGAAAGTTTACAATTAGGAATAAAGCAAGGGCAAAATCAAACTAATTTTAAAATAGCTAAGAAAATGATAGCTGAAGGGTTTGATATTGAACTTATTAAAAAATTTACTTCATTAACCAAAAAAGAAATAAAAGAACTTCTTTAAAAAAATTAATACCAATAAAAAAACACCTTACTATTTTAGGTGTTTTTTATATAAAGATTACAAACTATCTTATTTTTTTAATTGGTTTTATAATTAAATTTTTACTTCTTTTTTAGTACTTCCAATTCCTTAATCTTCATTTTTATTTGATAAATAAGATTTAAAGCTTCAAGGGGAGTTATTTCTAAATGATTAATCTTATTAATCATTTTTAATAATTCATTATAAACAGGTTCTTCCTTTGATTCAGTATTAATATTTCCTTTTAATTGCCTATGTAAATAACTTTTATCGTTTTTTTCATACCCAGCTAAAATTTCATTAGCTCTGCTTATTAACTTTGAAGGCAAATTAGCTAATTTAGCAACATGAATGCCATAACTCTTATCAATAGAACCACTTCTTACTTTATGAATAAAAGTTAATTTACCATCTTCTTCATAAGCACTAACATGAACATTTTTTAAATTAATTAAATCTTTTTCTAATTCTACTAACTCATGATAATGAGTCGAAAACAACGTTTTAGCTTGGATATGATTATGAATATATTCTATAATAGCATACGCTAAACTCATACCATCATAGGTAGCTGTCCCTCTCCCTAATTCATCAAATAAAATCAAACTTTTTTCAGTAGCATTTAAAATAGCATTATTAGCTTCAATCATTTCCATCATAAAAGTAGACTCCCCAGAAACCAAATCATCACTTGCCCCAATTCTAGTAAATATTTGATCAAAAATAGGTATTTTAGCAAAAGAAGCTGGAACAAAGCATCCTATTTGAGCCATAATAACCGTTAAAGCTAATTGTCTCATATAAGTTGATTTACCCGACATGTTAGGACCAGTTATTAACAAAATGTTAGTATTTTTATCCATTTTAATATCATTAGGAACAAAACTTTCTTCCATTACCTTTTCAATAATCGGATGGCGATTATCCTTTATATCAATTATTGATTGCTTGATTAAAATGGGTCTAATATAATTGTTTTCTTCACTCACTGTCGCGAAAGCTTGTAAAACATCAATTTTTGCTAATGCTTTAGCAATTAATTGTATTTTATTAATATATTTTTTTAGTTCATCTCTAATACTTACAAACAAATTATATTCAAGCTTAATAATCTTTTCTTCTGCCCCTAAAATTAAAGCCTCTTTTTCTTTTAACAAAGGTGTAACATAACGTTCACAATTAGCAAGAGTTTGTTTTCGTTCATATAAAGCCTCCTCTGGTATATTAGCTATATTCCCTTTAGATACTTCAATATAATAACCAAAAACCTTATTAAAACCAACTTTTAAGTTTTTAATTCCCGTTTTATGTCTTTCTTCTAATTCTAATTTAGCAATAAAATCTTTTCCCCCTTTTCGACTATCTTTTAATTCATCTAACTCATGATTATAACCATCCTTTATTAAATAACCTTCCTTCAAAGTTAAAGGGGGAGTTTCATAAATACTTTCTTCTAATAAATTATAAACATAATCAAGGGTATCTATCTTTTGACCAAACTTAAGATTAATTAAAATTTTATTTATATCAGGCAACACCTTTAATGATTGCTTTAATTGTAATAAATCCTTTCCGTTTGCATTACCATAAGCAATCCGACCACTTAATCTTTCTAAATCATAAAGCTTATATAATAACCCTCTTAATTCTTCTCTTAAAATAAACTCCTCTATTAAAATACTTACCATATTATAACGTTTTTCTATTTTTTCTTTACTTAACAATGGATTTTCTATCCATTGTTTTAACATTCTACTCCCCATTGCTGTTTTAGTTTTATCTAATAACCATAATAATGAATACGTCCTCGCTTGTAATCTAACATTTTCAGTTAATTCAAGATGACGTTTAGTAAAAATATTCATTTTTAAATAATGATGGTTATCTTTTATTTTTACAGGTTGTAATTGTAATAAAGTACGCTTTTGAGTATCATTTAAAAAACTAAGTAAATGTTTAATAGTTTCAAGATAACGAGCATCTTTAATATGTTTATATAGATTCTTATATTGATTGTTATCATCAATCATTGGATAATTAGTAACCACTATTTTATATTTGTTTTTTAAAAGTTCAATAAATTGCTGGTTAATCTCATTATTAACTACTATTTCCTTAAGAGGAATAGATAATATTTCTGATATTAGATTATCTTGGTCGTGATTAAGTTTTAAAACATTAAATTCTCCAGTTGAAATATCAGCATAACTAATAATAAAACAATCTTTAAAATCAAAAATATTACCAATATAATTATTAGCTTTTTCATCTAATAATTCACCATTCATAATCGTTCCCTTAGAAATGATTTGTAATACTTCCCTTTTAACAATTCCTTTCGCACTACTAGCATCTTCCACCTGCTCGCAAATAGCGACCTTATAACCTTTGTTAACTAGTTTATCAATATAACCATCAACCGCATGATGAGGAACACCACACATAGGAATACGTTCTTTTAAACCAGCATTTTTACCGGTTAAAACCAATTCTAATTCGTGCGCAGCTGTAACAGCATCCTCAAAAAACATTTCATAAAAATCACCCAATCTAAAAAATAAAATAACATCTTCATAATTATCTTTTATATCCATATATTGAGTCATCATAGGCGTTAATTGATGGCGATCAACGTTTTTCCTTTTCATAATATCACCTTTTACTATTTAATTATAACATGAATCATCACATCCATAAAACAATTAAAAAAATAACTTCAACAGCTGAAATTATTTTTTTGATTTTTAAGTTTTTAAGCTACTTTTTGATAAATTTTAACTTCCGGTTGAGGTTTGCCATAATGATTTTCTAAAAGTTTACCACTTTCTATATAATCTTCAAAATACATTAATAATTGCTTTTCAAAAGTATCAATTTCGGTATTCCCCAAACTTAAATAAGCCAAAATTATTCTAATCCTTCTAAAAAGTGGAAATCCTTTTAAATCTTCAATTGGATAATTATTATTTTTTAAAATTGTTACTATTTTATTAAAAACAACAAAACGATCATCATTAAGGCATTCAAGGGGATGATAAAAAGAATTACGAGCTAAATTAATTGATTGTTTTAATTCTTTTATAATATCACTATATAAATAATAAGGTGGATAATTATCTTCAAAATAAAGTTCTATAGGTTCTAGATTACCAATCGTCTCTTTTAAAATTATTTTTTGAGGATAACTACATCTTTTTTCTTCTAATAAGTAAGTATAAGCTAAATTATCCAAAACATTAAATAAAGTATCTTTAATAATAAGTTTATTAGCTTGAATTTTAGCTCTAAATAAATGATTATTAGCAATATTACGGCCATTTAAAAATTCATCAATAACTTCATTATCAGATACTAAAGAAGCAGTAGCTTTTAACAATTCCAATTCAGGAAATTCATCTAAAATAGTAGGATATGACAACTTATAAATTAAATCATCCTTAGCTAATAAAACCTCTAAAATAGCTTTAAGTTCATCTAAGCGATAATGAAGGCACAAAGAGTCTTCTTCCCCATACCCAGCTCCAACTTCTTTAGGACCTTCGGAACTCAACCAATAAATAGGAACATTACTAAAAAGACCTAATGAATTTGTTGGAATAATTTTAATGTGATTGTTTTTAATCATTTACATCTTCTCTTTTCTATTACAGATTAAACATCATCAAATAGTTAATAGCATCATCAAAAGTACTAACACCGATAATTTCGATATTATACCCCTTTGTCCTTTTTAAGTCAAGAGCCTCCTCATAATTTTCCATTGGCAACAAAAAGATATCAGCTCCCTTATTAACTGCCCCTTTTAATTTATACGCAATCCCACCAACCTCACCAACACAGCCCTCTTGATCAATTGTTCCAGTACCAACAATTTTACGCCCTTTAGTTATATCTTGATTAATTAATTTGTTATAAATTGTTAAAGCCATCATCAACCCACCACTAGGACCAGTTTCACTTTCTTTAAAATTAAACTTTATTTTAGGATTAGTTAAATAATCATATTTAGTTACAAAATAAATACCGGTTATTTTATATCCATCTTCTACAATAACCTCTATCTTTTTATTTTCAATTAACCCCTCCTTAGTTTTAACCTTTAATTTTAACTCCTCGCCTACTTCACTCTTTCTAATAATATCTAAATATTGAAAAGCATCATCAAAAGTAATGTCATTAACAGCTAAAAGCTCATCTTTAATTGACAAATTAGTTTTAGCCATCTCATCAATATATACTATATAATGATGTCGTTCATTAATTTTTACATATTTATCAGCTTTATTAAATGCTAAAAACAAAGCATTTTGATTCGCTTCTGTTAAAAACAAATTATTACGAAAAGAAACCTCTTCATGAGTTTCAGAAGGAGATTTTATTTCATCATTTTCAACCAAATCAAAATCAGGTAAAACATAAGCTAAAAGAGTAGTTAATAAATTACCTTTAAATTCAGAAACATAAGTGAAATAATAGCCTCCCTTTATTTTATATTCATCTTCAATCGTTACCTTATCAGCAATATCAATTAAACCCCCAGTTGAATGAACATAATAAGGAAGTGGAAAATTAACTATAAAATAAAAAATAACTAAAGATAAAATTAAACTAATATTTTTTTTTAAAAAAGCTATCCCTTTTGAATATAATTTACTAAACATTTTATAATCCTCACTTCTATTATAATTATAACAAAAAAAGGTGACGATATGAAAGCAAAAATAAGTAGTATTATAATTGTATTAATAATTTTAATAATCAGTATCGAGGTTCTACAAGAATCAAAGAGTATTTTAACTACTGTAAAATTTTCTTTATCTATTTGGGAAAACAATCTATTTCCTTCTTTATTCCCTTTTTTTGTTATCTCTGATTTACTTATTAATTGTGGCTTTGCTTCTTTTTTAGGAGAACTCTTAAAACCTTTAATGAACAAATTATTTCATCTTAAAGGAGAAGCATCCTTTGCCTTAGTCCTTAGTATGGTAAGTGGTTTTCCAAGTGGATCTAAATATACTAAAGAATTATATTTAAAAGGATTAATAAACGAACATGAGGCTAGTAAGATTTTAACCTTTACTCATTTTTCTAACCCTCTATTTATTTTGGGTACAATTTCAATCATGTTTTTAAACAATCAAGAAATAGGTCTTCTTATTTTATTTTGCCACTATTTTGGTAATTTTATCATTGCCTTGTTATTTAGAAATTATTATATAAGTAAAAAGGATACTGTTAAAGTATCTTTAAAAAAAGCTATTAATGCTATGCATCAAAAGAGATTGGAAACTAATAAAAACCTTGGTCAATTAATAAGTGAAGCTTTATTAAATTCCATTCATACTCTTTTATTAATCTTAGGCGTTATTACTTTTTTTTTAATTATTACTACTATTATTGATAACAATATTAATCTTGATTTATACCACCAAACTATCTTAAATGGCGTTTTTGAAATGACTCAAGGTTTAAAACATATTAACTTATTAGCTATTCCTTTAAAAAATAAAAGCATTTTAGCAACTTTATTTATTTCATTTGGTGGGTTAAGTGTTCATATGCAAACAATTAGTATCATCAGCGATACTAAAATAAAATATTACCCCTTTTTAATAGCTAGAATTCTTCATGCTTCTATTTCAGCTTTATTAATCTATTTATTATTTGATTATTATTTTCTATGGATTTGATAATAAA
>CAZBGR010000014.1:12677-20169 GCA_964491535.1 uncultured Muribaculaceae bacterium | reverse complement strand
CATAAATTTATATTTATGACTAGTCTTTTTTGATATTTTTAATAAATAACGAGCTATATAATAATTAAAAACAACTACTTTTTACTTGTTTTTAATTATTTTAGCTAATTCTTCTTTTAAAATACGATAAGTAATAACCGGATCTGCTTTCCCTTTTGTTTTTTTCATTATTTGACCAACAAAGAAATCTAACATATTACCACGTCTACTACTAATATATTTAGATACGGCCTCTTGATTAGTAGTTAATACTTCAACCATAAGATTTCTAAGTTCATCATCATCACTAATTTGTGATATATTAGCTTGTTTTATTAAATCAAGCGGTGATTTACATTCATCTAAAGATTGATATAAAACTTCTTTTGCTTGTTTTAGAGATATTTTCTTTTGAGCTACTTCTTTAATAAGCTCTACTAACATCTTAGGTTTTAAAAATAGTTCGTTAATAGTTAATTGATATTTATTTAAATGACTTAAAATAAGACCATTAACCCAATTAGCTACTTCTTTATAATCTTTATAATAAGTAATTGCTTCTTCAAAGAAATCAGCTACTTCTTTATATTTAACTAAAATAGTAGCATCATAACGTGATAATTGATATTCATTCATATATAATAAAATACGTTCATGTTGAAGTTTAGGAATACTTTTTTTTAAAGTCTCTTTTAAATTGTTATCTAATTTAATAATCGGTAAATTAGGATCGATAAAATGTTTATAATCTACTGCTAAAGCTTTAGTTCGCATACTATAAGTTTTTCTAGTATCACTATCAAATCTTCTAGTTTCCATTACAATCTTTTTACCTTTATTTAATAAAGCTTGTTGTCTTTTTATTTCATATTCAATAGCTTCTTTTACATTGTTAAAAGAATTAATGTTTTTTAGTTCAACTTTAACACCTAACTTGGCTGAATCTTTTTTGTTTAATGAAATATTAACATCACATCTCATTTGCCCTTTATCACTTTTAGCTTCTGAAACTTCACAGTATAAGAAAACTGATCTTAAAGCTTCTAAAAAGGCAATCGTTTCATCACTACTATGTAAACAAGGCTCACTAACAACTTCTATTAGAGGAATTCCTGAACGATTATAATCTAAAAGTGAATAATCATCATAATGATCTAAACTAGCGGTATCTTCCTCTAAATGTAATTGTTTTATATATACTTTTTTATCTTTACCATTAACATTAATAATTAAAAAACCATCTTTACCCATCGGGCTAGTAGCTTGAGTTATTTGATACCCTTTCGCTAAATCAGGATAGAAATAATTTTTACGATCAAAAATAACTAAAGAAGTAGTTTTACAATTTAAAGCTAAAGCGGTTTTTAAGGCTAAGGTAACAGCTTTTTCATTAACTACAGGCATTGTTCCTGGAAAAGCTAAATCTAAAGCTTCGATATTAATATTAGGTGTTTCACTATAAGTATTAGGAGCGGTTGAAAAGACTTTAGAAATAGTCTTTAATTCACAATGAACTTCTAAACCAATCGTTACTTTATACATCTTTTATCTCCCCTTTAACTATTAATCCTTTATATCCTAAATTAGCCTCTAAAACATAGGCTATATTTAAAACAACTTCATCTTTAAAAATAGGCCCCGTAATACTAATTCCAATAGGTAATTTATTAAAAAAACCACTAGGAATTGAAATACTTGGAAATCCTCCAAAGTTAGCCATTATTAAATGACTTTCTAATAACAAATAACGATTTGATGATTTATCTAAACTTTCACCAAATTTAGGAGCAATTCCACCAGCAGAAGGTAAAATTAAACCATCATATTTAGTAAATAATTTATTTATTTCTGAAACGATTAAAGCTCTAAGTCGTTTAGCGTTTAAAAATAAATTATTTTGATTCTCTTTTTGTAAAACATAATTTCCTAAAATAAATCTTTTTTTAACTAAATCAGAAAAACCTTTAGTCCGAGCTTTAACAATGATATCTTTAATTGTTTCTCCTTTTCCTCGTGGTCCAAAAACAAGACTTGTTAAATTGGCATTATTAGAAGTAGCTTCTGCACTGGAGATTGTTATATAGGTAGGATAAATTGCTTCTAGTAACAATTTGTTAATTGAAACACCTTCAATCTTTAACCCTAATTCTTTCCCTTTAGCAATAACTTCTTTAAAATTATCTAAAACAGCCCTTAATTCTTCACTTTTTTCGTTTTGATAATTATCAAGATCTATTATTTCTTTAATATAACATAACTTTTTACCAACTACATTATCATCTAAAATATCTTTATATAGTTTATTATCATTAGGAATACTAGTCATATCTTTATCATCTTTACCCTTTAAGGCATCAATTACATAGGCTGCATCTTTGACACTTCTTGTAAAACAACCAATATGATCTAAGGAACTAGCAAAAGGAAATAAGCCATATCTTGAAATTCTACCATAGGTTGGCTTAAACCCAACAAGACCCCCAAAAGCGGCTGGTTTTCTAACTGAATCACCCGTATCAGAACCTAAAGCGAAAGGAACGATTCCTAAAGCTACGGCTGAAGCACTACCGGCTGATGAGCCCCCTATTAAATGTTCCTTATGCCAAGGATTACGCACTACTCCAGTATGACCACTTGTTCCATTACCCCCAATCGCTAATTCATCTAAAACTGTTTTTCCTATTAAAATAGCTTGACAATTCTTTAATTTTGTTACTACAGTAGCATCAAAAAAGGGAACATAATCTTTTAACATATTAGATGAAGCAGTAGTTAAAATCCCTTTCGTTGAAATATTATCTTTTAAAGCATAAGGAATTCCATAAAGGGGATTATTAAACTCTTGATTCTTTTTTAAATTAGAAACTTCCGTTAAAGCTTCTTTTAAAATAGTAACAAAAGAATTATATTCATCTTGATATTTTTCGGCCCTTTTTAAAGATTCAGTTACTAAAGCTAGAGGGGTTGTTAACTTATCTTTTAGAGCTTGATGTATTTCTTCAATCGTTAAATCTAAATAATTCATTTATATAACCACCTTTGGAACCTTTATTTCCCCATTTTCTATTTCTTTAGTATTACTAAAAGCTTCCTCTTGAGAAATAGTACTAGTAAAATCATCTTTTCTAAATTCTACTTCTGGAGTTGAAAAAGGAAAAGACATTGGTTCAGTATCACTTAATTTATCAAATTTATTAATTAACGTCATATAATTATTCATCATATCAAAATCTTGCTTTAAAGAAGGATAAACTTCCTTTTTTAATTCAAACATTAAATCCAAAGCCCATTTTTTAAAATGTGTATCATTTATTTCCATTATTATCTTCCTTTCAATAGTTTATTAAATCTTAACATTATGGTTTTCTAATTTTAAGATGAACCTCTTTTAATTTTGATTCTAATACTTTATTTGGACAACCCATCATTAAATCTTGAGCATTATTATTCATTGGAAAAGCTATTACTTCTTTAATACTAACTTGATTAGTTAATAACATTATTATCCGATCTATGCCAGGTGCCATTCCAGCATGAGGTGGTGCTCCATAATGAAAAGCATTATATAATGATTTAAATTGCTCACTTAAAATTTTCTTATTATAACCAGCTATTTCAAAAGCTTTTTCCATAATCTGAACATCATGATTACGAACCGCCCCACTAGCTAATTCAATACCATTACCTACTAAATCATATTGATAAGCTAATATTTGTTCTGGTTTCTTAGTTATTAAAGACTCCATCCCTCCTTGAGGCATACTAAAAGGATTATGACTAAAGTTATATTTTTTTTCTTCCTTACTATATTCATACATTGGAAAATTATCAATAAAACAAAAACTTATTTTATGTTCATCAATTAAAGCTAATTTATTCCCTAAATAAGTTCTAATATTTCCTGCTAATAAAGGAGCTTCATCTTTATCAGCTATAAAAAATAAAACATCACCTTTAGTTAAGTTAGCTTCTTTTATTATATTAGCTCGTTCTTTGGCAGTTAAAAACTTATTAATTGGGCCTGCTAATGACCCATCATCTAAAGCTTTAAGGTATCCAAGACCTACCATCCCTATTGATTTAGCATAATCAACCACTTCATTAAACCATGCATTAGGCTTACTAGCTATCTGAGACACTTTAATAGCTCTAACCGTTGTATTTTTAAACGGCTCAAAAGAACTATTTAAAAATTGAGCACTTAAATCAATTATCATCAGTGGATTACGTAAATCTGGTTTATCAGTACCATATTTAAGTAATGATTCTTGATAGGCTATTCTTGGAAAAGGGGGTTTATTTATTTCTTTATTACTAAACTTAGTAAAGGTCTCATAAAAAACCTCTTCTGCTACTTGATAAACATCTTCTGCAGTAGCGAAAGCCATTTCAAAATCTAATTGATAAAATTCTCCTGGCGTTCTATCTGACCTAGCATCTTCATCACGAAAACAAGGAGCAATTTGAAAGTAACGTTCCAAACCACCAACCATCAATAATTGTTTAAATATTTGAGGAGCTTGAGGTAAAGCATAAAATTGACCATGATGTTTCCTTGAGGGAACAATAAAATCCCTTGCTCCTTCTGGTGAAGAAGCCGTTAAAATAGGAGTTTGAATCTCAATAAAATTTAAAGATTTCATTTTCGTTCTTAAAAAATCAATAACTTGAGAACGAAAAACAATTCTATCATGGACTAAAGGATTACGTAAATCTAAATAACGATATTTTAAACGAAGTTCTTCATTAACTTGATGGGAAGTTTTAATTTCAAAGGGTAATGGTTTTAATACCTTCCCTAAAACTTCTAAGTTATCAATAACTATTTCCAACTCTCCAGTAGCTAATTTAGGATTAATATCACTTTTAGATCTTAATCTAACTATTCCTTTAACCGTTATGGTCGCCTCACGATGAATTTGATTTAAAATTTGATTGTCTGAACTAACAAGTTGAATGATTCCCTTTTCATCTCTTAAATCAATAAAAATAATCCCTCCGTGATCTCTAATGTTTTCTACCCAACCAGAAACTCGTACCGTTGAAGAAACATCCGTTACTTTTATTTCTTTAGCATAATGAGTCCGATATTTATTAACTAACATTATTTCACCTACTTTTCTTTTAAAATTAAAAAGCAAGTAGTTACTTGCTTTTTTATAAATAGTTTTATAAAGAATAATTATCATAAATGGCGCCTGATGTAGGACTCGAACCTACGACAAACCGGTTAACAGCCGGGTACTCTACCAACTGAGCTAATCAGGCATAATAATAAAACCAAAACAAAAAAACAGTATCTTCTTGTAGGGACGAAACTGTTTAGTCCGCGGTGCCACCCAAATTGCCATTAACGAAGTAATGACCAACTCATTGATTTATTTAAATCAAGTAATATGGTAACGGACTACAGCCGACTTAGCCTACTAATATTTCAGTAAGTAACTCCAAGGCGTTTTTCTTAATAGCCTTTTATTGTTAGTTTTCACCATCCACTAACTCTCTTTAAATAGTACTAATAATACTTTCCCTTTTCTTGGTCTTTAATAAAAGTATATATTTTATTATGGTCTTTGTCAAGGCTTTTTATCTCGATTTAATAAATTTCCACCCTTTAAAATAAAAGAATCTTTGCATAGTTTGTTTTTATTTACACAATCTAATAATGTACGTGAAAAGCATTAAGGAGGATTGATATGAGTAATAGAAGAAAAATCATGTCAGAAGCTTTAAAAGAAGAGATTGCATATGAATTAGGTGTTTACGATACTGTTAAAAATAACGGTTGGAAAGATGTATCTTCCCGTAATTGTGGCAACTTAGTCAGAAAGGCAATTGAAAAAGCTAACAAAAATTATCAATAATGAACAGCGTACAATTAAACAGGATTTTATCCTGTTTAATTTATTTTATTTATAATAGTTTTAATTTTAGCATGTCAAAATCATAATTTAACCATATGATATTATGGCAGTACTAATTAATATTATTAAATATATATAAATACTAAGACTAAAACCTAATTATTATTTATTATTAAATTTTTTGATAATAAAATAATATAAATTCTAGGTTACTACTATAACTGATACAATAACATTTTAATACAATATAATAGAAAAAAAGGAGGGAAAAATATCATGTTTGGTGGCGGATGTGGATACGGATGGGGATTTGGTTCTAACATTGCAGTAATATTAGTAATTTTCATTCTTTTAGTACTAGTGGTATGTTGTGCCTGCCCACTTGCAAGAGGTTAATAAAGTAGTTTATCTTTAGAAAGGAGGACCTAATATGGCAGCAGGAGGATGCGGATATGGAGGATGCGGGTTTGCCTTTATCCTCGTAATCTTTATTCTTTTAGTAATCGTTGCTTGCGGTTGCGGAGTATTTTAAAAGGAAAGATTAACTTTCCTTTTAATAATTTCTAATAAAATAGGTTAGCATTATAACCTTTTTATTAGAAATTTAATACATTATAAGGAAACAAGAAATATATTCTTTAAGATATTGAAAGGAGGAATTGAATATGTATGGTTCTTCAATGTCTATAATATTAGTTATCTTCATTCTTTTAGTAATTGTTGCTTGCAACTGCCGACTTTGTTGTTAAATAAAAGATTAAAATGTTTTTTTTAAAATAAAAACAGCTATTATAAATAGATAGTTGTTTTTTATTTTAATGTTAATTTAAATTTAAGATAGATTAGAAATTGATAATGATTTTTTACCTCTTTTAATTTCCTTACTTTCTATCTTAGAAGCCTTTAATTCTCTACCAATATAAATACTTGCTTTTCTAGGATCAATTTTATCACCACATGTAAAAATATCAACCGCGGCATAATTTAATTCGGGCCAAGTATGAATCGTTAAATGCGATTCGGCAATAAGTATTACCCCGCTTACTCCTTGAGGAGCGAATTGATGAAAACCCACTTGAAGAATAGTAGCCCCAATTTTAGTAGCTGAATCAACCATTACCTTTTCAATCATGTTAACATCATTTAAAATATGTTTATCACAATCATATAATTCAACTAAAACATGAAATCCTAAACATTCCATTTATCATTCAACCTTTCTTTTAATAATTAAAACTTATTTTACTACACATACAGGGCTAGAATAATCTGTCGCATAATTTATTGTAATATTATAAGTAAAGTTAGCCACATTACCAACATGATCTGTAGCTTTATAAATAATCTTCCAAAGACAAGGTACATCTGGCCTAATTTGCCAATAACAACCTCCATCGGGAGTAGGATTACCATTTTTATCATACATAACCCAATCACGATAAAAACTAGATACACTTACATTATCACTAGCTGAAATATCACTAAGCACATTCATAACTCCATCCTTTTTACAAATTGTCATCTTTGCCGAACAACTAGTTGAACCACAGGAAATAGAAGTTAAAGAAGGAGAATAATAAGTACTCCCATTAAATTGTTGAGCTGTTAAAGAAGATACATTAGAAAAGGTAGGAGCTGTTTTATCTACC
>CAZBGR010000014.1:0-12577 GCA_964491535.1 uncultured Muribaculaceae bacterium | reverse complement strand
TTGTTGAGCTGTTAAAGAAGATACATTAGAAAAGGTAGGAGCTGTTTTATCTACCCTTACTGTTTGATTAGGACAAGTTGTCTTATTACCTACATTATCCTCAACTGTTCCTGGACTATATGAACCATTAGTGTTACTACTATAAATTTGAGACACATCCCCTTTACAGCCACTATCAGAATCAGTACATTTACCAGTTATAGTAACATTGTTTTTAGTCCATAAAGAGCTACCACCACTTGAAACACAAGTAGGAGCTGTTTTATCTACCTTTACTGTTTGAGTAGGGCAAGTAGTAGTATTGCCTGCATTATCTTCAACTGTTCCCGGACTATATGAACCATTAGTTGTCGTACTATAAGTTTTTGATACATCCCCTTTACAACCACTTTGAGAATCACTACATTTACCAGTTATAGTAACATTATTTTTAGTCCATGAAGAACTGCCACCACTTGAGACACAAGTAGGAGGTAAATTATCCAAATTAAAAACATTGGATTTAATAAAATATGTGTTGCTTAAAGTATCTGTTATTAAAATCCACAAATAATATTCCCCCGTTAACCCAGTTGAAGAACTTAAATTCCCACCATTATTAAAAGAACTTACAAACTCATTTACATTAGGAGTTATACTTGATTCGCTCCACAAATATTTCAAACTTTGAATAGCAATACTACCTTCAGTTACCGTAACTATACTATTATGCTTCTTTGAATAATTTAAATTTCCATTAGGACTAAAATTAGCAACTGGAATAACCTGATCAATAACTTGAACTTCCCTTTGAGCAAAAGCTTGATGGCCCTCTCCATCAACCACTTGATAATTTATATAATAAATACCCAAAGAAGAATAATTAACCTCACCAATTATTTCAACTTCCAAATCATTACCCATACTATCTTTAGCAATTGCCCCTGGTTCATCATATGGAATACCCAAATTCAAAAGCATCGGATTATCTCCTAACAACGTAATAATAGGTATAGCCTCTAGGCCTATAGCACACTCACGATCTTCAAAACAATACACTAAAATATTATTTTTATCCGGGAAAATAAAAATTTTTTTAGTATCAGGAATTATTTCGTTAGTTAATGGGTTAACTAAATTTTCCTTTATTAACCCTTTGTAATTTAATTGTCCAACTGTTACCAAATAAAAACTCCCAGCCAAAAGCTGACCCTCCACTTCTTCCTTTCTTTCATTAACATATAATCTAGCTCCATTCTCAATTGAATCAACTAACAAATCATATCTTTTTTGTTTGTTTTTTTCAACTATATTAAAAACATTAGGTAATGATATCATTAAAATAACTATTAAAACAGCAATTAAAGCTAATAATTCAATAAGTGTAAAGGCAAATGAAGTTATTTTACTTTTTTTAACTTTAACTTTTAACAACCCTTTCATTAATAATTCCTCCTTAATTTGTTATTTAAAATCATATTATAATTTTAATTACGGTTAAAATTATTAATTATTTGATAATTTCAACCTTATCTAAATAATAATCGTCATTTGAAAATTTAAAGATAAACTTATAAAAATAAATCTTATCACCAAATTGATTAAACACTTGATCTTTAGTTAATAACCCATCACCTTGATAAAGGGGCTTTAATTTTAAGCCTTGATAATTTAAATTATATAAAGCAATATCTTTATAATCTTCCTTAGGAATAACACAGCTATTATCACTAGATTCTTCAGCACATTTTATTTGCCTTTCTATTTGCCCATCAGTTAAATTAGCCTCAATTATTGCAAATTGACCAGTTAAAATAGCATAATCCTTTTTTTCTTCAAAGCTTAACCATTTACCATAATGATAAATTAATGGCATATTTATACCAACAGCAACCCCTCCATATGAACATATTTTTTCTAATCCATATTCATTATAATTAGGACAATATAAAAAATCATCATTTCCAAATAACGAAAGAGCCGCCTTCTGCATTTCGTTAATTGGATAATCTGTCCCAAAATGACAACCAATTAAAAATGATCTTTTTTCATCAATTGTTTTACGCAACGAGCATAATACTAAATTGGTTTTTTCTTCGTTACTTAAATTAGACAACCCATTTGATTCATTAGTTATTCGAAAGGGAAGCATCCCTAATTTATTAATTAACATTGAAGCTTTATCAAAAGTAGTATCTTCAATTTCAGCTGTTTTACCAATTGTTTTCCTTTCGCAATAATATAATTCATAATATAAGAATCCAAACAACAACCCCAATAACAACCCTATTAATATCCCCTTAAAAATTGGTTTTTTAAACATGTCTCCTCCTTTTATCTATTCTAAGTTATAATTGTTAACAATTATTTTATTACTATAAAATTAGTCAATAACAATCCTTTTAAACATTCTTTTTCCCCGTTGAATAATTATATCTTTATCTTTAAGATTGACATAATTAAAAGTTAAATCATCATCAGTAACTGTTTCTTTGTTTAATTTTATACCTCCTTGTTTAATTAATCTTCTTGCATCTGATTTAGAAGATGCAATTTTACTTTCAACTAATAAATCTACTATCCTTATTTTACCTTTAAGATTAGTTAAAATGATTTGAGGCATATTATCACTAATGATTTTATTTTCAAATAAAGATTTAGCTGTTTTTCTAGCTATTTCAGCTTCTTTTTTACCATGAATTAACGAAGTAATTTCAAAAGCCATTCTTTTTTTAGCTAAAAAAATATCATCTTTAACAATCCTTTTTATTTCCCCTAGTTTAATTTTGGTTAATAATCGCAACATCGATTCAACTTCTCTATCATCAATATTTATCCAATATTGATAAAAATCATAAACCGTCATTTTATCTTTAGCAACCCATAAAGCTCCTTTACTAGTTTTACCCATTTTTTGACCTTTACTATCAACTAATAAAGGACAAGTTAAACCATAGACATCCTTTTTTAACATCTTTCTAATTAAATCATAACCAGCTATTATATTAGCCCATTGATCACTTCCCCCAATCTGTAAAAGACAATTATAATGCTCAAATAAATATTTAAAGTCATAGGCTTGCATTAACATATAACCCATTTCTAAAAAAGTTAAACCACCCTCTTTTAATCTTTCAGCGTAAGCATCAGCCTTTAACATAGTATTAACATTAAAATTAATCCCTATTTCTCTCATAAAATCAACATAACTTTGCTTATTAATCCACTCTGCATTATTTAAAATAATAGCCGCCTTATCCCCTTTAGTAATTATAAACCTTTTACATAATTTAGTTACTTCTTTAATATTGTTATCAACGTCTTCTTTGGTTAACAAAGTGCGAAGTTGTTGTTTGCCTGTAGGATCAGGAATTAAAGCAGTCGCTCCACCAATAAGTAATATTCCTTGATGATTAGCTTCTTGTAAATAACGAAACATCATCAAAGCAAAAAAATGACCAATATGAAGACTATCAGCAGTCGGATCAATTCCTAAATAAAAAGTAATCTTTTTATTACTTGATAAAAGCTCTTTTGTTTTGACTTGATTAGTTTGTTGATAAATATAGCCTCTTTTTTTTAAAAATTGATAAATATTCATTATTATTAAACCTCCTTTACTAATTTTATACCTAAGTTTTACGCCTATTTATATTTAAAATATAACTAACGATAATGTTTATAATATTTTAAAAATTGTTTCAATTGATTAGCAAAAAGATAAATAATTCTTTTAAATTTAAGATCTCTAGGATAAATTAATGAATTACTAAATCTTTTTTGTTTTATAAGTTTTTTAACTTCTTTTCTTAATTGATAATTAGATAAATATTTTAACAACAATAATTTTGGAATAATAAGCGTTAAATGTTTTTTATTAGCAATCGATATTGGTAATTCCTGATTATATATATAATCATCTACTAACAATTTAGCAATATTTACTCCGCTATTAGTAATATAATAATTATTATGTCCTAATCTAATGTTAATTTCAAAAAATTTATATTTATCATCGCGAACATCATATTTAAAATCAAAATGACAAAAACCAACATATTTAACTTGTTCTAAAAACCTTTTTACTAAATCAAACAATTTTTTGTTTTGTTCATTTATAATTGCTGCATGATTACCAATTGCCCCAGGAGTATGTTCTTCTAACAAAACATGCCCTAGAGCATATAATTTAACTTTAAATTGCCTATCACAGTAACAAGTTAAAACATACATGTTAGTATCATCACCCGGAATAAAATCTTGAATAATCAATTTATCTTGATAACTAGTCGTTTTTAAATTATTTAACATTTGCTTTAAATCACTTAACTGATTAAATGTATAAACTTTCTTTTTGTTTTCAAAAGCAACATAATGATAAGTAACACTATTAGAGGGCTTTACAATAATAGGATATGAAAAAGGAAATATTAATTTTGAAGGATGGTTTAAATCATAGACAAACGTTTTAGGATAATCTATTTTAAATTCTTCGCATAATCGATAAAAAGAATCCTTTAATATCAATTTATTCATTAAATCTTTATCAATATAAGGAATAATATAATATTTATTTAATTTAGCTCTATTTTCAATAATTAATCTTACATACCAATCGCCAGCCGCTAACAAAATTAGTTTTTTAAATCTTCTGTCTTTAGCTATTTTTATTAACGTTTTAAGAAACACCTTGTTATTTTCTAAATCTGGTTCTATTATATTATCAATTATCTTACTATGATTAACCATTCCTCTTAAAACCTTACTTACAACTAATGATTTAATAGCATATTGTTCATGAAACGCTCTTGCTATTCCATAAGCATTAGCATCCCCTCCAATAATTACTGCCATAAAAGGCAATTCCTTTATTTTCAAATTTATCATATCCTTTTTAATAATTAGTATTTACTAACTCGATCATACCAATAAACTTTCCCATTTGGAAAGTTTACATAAATCCTTGGATTAACAGTTTTATTTACAAAATCAGAATAAAAAACATAATCTTGAAACCACAAACCATTAGCAATTGAAAAATGAAGATGTTCCCCAGTTGAAGAACCAGTCGTTCCCATGGTTGCTAAAATGGTATCTTTAGAAACTATTGAACCCTTACTTATATTTATAGATCCACCTTTTAAATGAAGATAAGTCGTCGTATATTTTTTGTTGTTAATATTATGATGAATAACAATATAATTACCTCTAGAACTATCATATCCAACATGTGCTACTTTTCCATTAGCAGCCGCATATACTCTGGTACTACTTTTATTAGCATCACTTAAATCCATTCCATCATGCATACGCCAATCCTTATAAATAGGATGAAGACGATTACCATATTCACTAGTAACATATCCCCTAATTAAAGGCCTCCAAAAACGAGTATCTGGAGGTAATAATTTATTGGCACAAGTATTAATGTTATCATTTGGTCTACAACCAGCATCCTTATACATTTTAATTACCTCTTTAGATGTTTTTATTTCAGCAACTAAATCACTACTATATTCATATAAAGTACTACGTTTACTTCCTAAAGAATCTACTTTTAACTTTAAATCAGCTTGTTTAACAATTAAAGTTTGTTCTTTATCCTTTAACTCAACTTTCCTTAATTCATTAGCAGTTATTAAATCCCCCATTTGTTTTACTAAATCACTATTATATTTTGTTAACTGTTCAATAATAGATAAACGATAAACAAAATCAGATAAGTTTTCAGCTCCCATAATATAATCTAGATAAATAGAACCCCCATTTGATACCTGTAAAAATCTCATTAATTCTTTAGTTTCTTTATCCTTAAGTTCAATTTTAAGTGATAATTCTTCTATTTCTTTATTTTTAGCTATTATTTCAGCACTTATATTATCCATTTCAGCATAAATATTATTAATATCTTTTTTTGTTTGAGCAATTTCAGCTTCTGTATTTTTTATTTTGGCTTGATTTTCCATTTCTTTTCTTTCCAATGTTTTTAATTCTTGATCTAAATCATTTAAAGTTTTTCCTTCAACTATCAAAGGTCTAAAAAAGGGAATAACCAAAATAATAATTAAATTAATAAGAAGTATTCTTTTAAGTGACATCATTCTCATCTCTTTTCTTTATCGATATAATAGTAAAGGATCGAAATTTTTACTAGTGTTAGCATAAGGTTTTCCTACATAAACAGCAAAATGAAGATGAGTTCCAGTCGAATGACCAGTATTCCCCATAGTTCCAACTATCTTACCACGAGATATTACTTCACCAGTGGTAACATTGATTTTTGATAAATGACCATAGATTGTATAATAATCATTAGCATGAGCCAAAATAACATAATTACCTAACGATTTATTATAAGTCGCAGCATAAACTGAGCCACTATTAGCAGCGAAAATAGGAGAACCATGCCCTGTACCCGAAATATCAATTCCATCATGAATTTTCCCCCAACGCCAACCCCAAGGACTATAAATAATATAAGGCATTCTTGTTGGCCAACCCCAATTACTATCAGGATCAATAACTATTTCCCCATGAGCAGTTCTCGTCCCACGAACAACCACTTCATTAATAGCTGGTTTTAAAGTTTCATAACTCGGCATATAACCTTCCACTCGTTCTCCATTAACTGTTTTTATCTTTTGCACAACCCGATCAACACCATCTATTCCTGCTTCTTTAACATAACTACTGCCATAAGGGGCATTAGAATCATAAACAATAGTGGTTTGATATTTTTTAACAACATCTTCAACTAAGTGCTCTTCAACAACCACATCAAACAAAGGATTAATTAAACCTATCTCTACTTCTTCCCCTATTGAAAGTAAACTTTGAGGATTATTAAGATCCGGATTAACAATTAAAAATTCAGCAACCCCTAATTTATTATTAAAAGCAATATTAGCAATGGTATCACCTTCAGCAACCGTATATTTAGCTTGTTCATCTAACGTTCCAAATAAAAGAAAACGAGTTAATTCTTTTTCATCAGTAAAAATATACTCATTAACCGGAAGATAGGCTTCTTTGAAAACAGGCCATGGTTCAATGTCTAAATTTTCAATTATTCGACCTGTTGTTTTAATTTCTGGTTGATTATCTTCTTTATAAGCTTTATAATTTTCAGCTAAAACAAAGGCTTCAATCACTTCATCAGCTGCTTCTTTAAATATATTTTGATTAATAACATTAATTTTAAGCGATTCTTCTTTATCTAAAGTTACCACATAACCTTTAATAGTAAAAGGTTCTTTAGTTTTAATTAATTGATAAACTTCCTTTTCTGATAAAACATTTTCCCTATAACCAATATGCTTTTGAATATATAAGTTTTTGGGTGGATAAACATTCTTAACTCCATATTTAGCTTTTACTGCTTGTTCTTCATTATCAATATACTTTTCAAAAATAGTTTTTGATTTAATTGAAGCTATTTTTTCCCCATTTAAATAAACTTGATATAATTCTTGAGGGCCTTCCTTAGCATACATCTTTTCATAATCAAAAAGAATAACTAAAAAGAAAGACAATGCTAAAGTTATTATTAAAGTTATCCACAATCGAATATTAAACATCCTCATCACTTTCTTCCTTTAACAAGATGTATTGAAATTATAACATATTTGCCAATCTTTTTCTAGACCAATGTCAAGTAGTAATAATTTGGAAAATTAATATTAAAAGCAATATTCTTTTAATTAACTTTCAAGGTTTTCAGTAGAACAAACATCAAGATTAGGATTATCTTTAAGATTGTTTTTCAAACCATAATAAGCAGCTACCCCAATCATAGTTGCATTATCAGTGCAATATTTAATTGATGGTAATAACAATTCCACTTTCAATTGTTGGCATAATTTTGTTAATTCTAAGCGAAGTCTTTTATTAGCAGCTACTCCACCTCCTAACACTAATTGTTTTACTTTATATTCAGTTAAAGCATGCTTTGTTTTCTTTATTAAAACTGTTATAACTCTATTTTGAAAAGAAGTGGCTAAATCTTCTTTTCTAATATCAAGGCCCTTTTTTCGTTCTTGATTAACTAAATTAGCTACCGCACTCTTAAGGCCGCTAAAACTGAAGTTAAAACTATCATCATCAAGCGGTAATGGTAAATCATAGGTATCTTGACCTAAGGTAGCTAAAGAGTCTATTATTGGTCCCCCAGGATAAGGAATACCTATCATCCTTGCTACCTTATCATATGTTTCACCAATAGCATCATCTAAAGTGCCTCCTATTTTAAGAAAATGATAATCTTGATCCATATAAATAAATTCTGTATGACCTCCACTTACTACTAAGGCTATTAAAGGAAATTTAAATTCATTTTCTAAACGTCCAGCATAAATATGACCCGCTAAATGATGAACACCTAATAAAGGCTTTTGATAAATAAAAGCTAAAGTTTTAGCGGCTTGCACCCCTATTAATAAAGACCCTATCAAACCAGGTCCATAAGTAACAGCTATCGCATCAATATCCTTTAATTTTAAACCTGATGATAAGATAACTTCTTCTAATACTAAAGTTATTTTTTCAAGATGATTGCGACTAGCAATCTCAGGAACTACACCCCCATATAATTTATGAATATCCATTTGAGAAAAAGTAACCGTTTTAAGATCTTGGTTACCATTTTTAACAAGACTAACACTAGTTTCATCACAACTAGTTTCAATGGCTAAAATATAATAATCTTTCATTCATTACACCTATCACTATCTTTTACTAATTTAGTAACTGCTATTTCTTTTATATAATTAGGAATTATTTGATGGGGATTAATTGATGATTTAGAAGCAAGATAAGTTACTATCTTTTCAAAATCTAATTTTAATGGCTTTTGGATTAATTTCTTATCAAATTTAATATTACTAGTAATAATAATATTGCCCTTTAGTTTGTCAATAATATTATTTATTTTCTTTAATTCTATATATTGTTCAGATCTTAATTCATTATAAAAACAATCATAAATACCTAAATAACCATAATCTTCTCTTTCTTTTAAAATAGTTATATAATAATCAAATCCAGAATTAGCTAAAGCATAAGCCTTTAAAGCCGATATTGAAATTATTTCCTTATTTAAAGCCCAAGCATAAACTTTAGCAATTGTTAAACCAATTCTAATACCCGTAAATGATCCTGGCCCATTAACTATTATAAGACGATCTATCTCATCAGGTTTTAGATTAACCTCTTTAAACACTTTAGCAATACCTATCATAGCATATTTAGAATGTTCTTTTATATCTTTATAATTAACGGTTGCCTTTGTTTGATTATCAATAATTATCGCTAAAGATAAAGTAGGTGAAGAAGTATCTATAAAAAGACATTTCATAAAACAGCCTCACATAAATCCTCATACATCTTTCCATATGGTTTAATAATAAATACTCGCGTATTTTCATCTATTATTTTTATTTTTATTTCCAAACGTTCTGATGGTAAAAGTTCTTTTATAGTATCCGCCCATTCAATAACCACAATCCCGTTTTTAGAAAAGTATTCGTCAATTAACCTATTATCCATTTTTCCATCTAAACGATATACATCCATATGATAAAGAGGTAATTCCCCCGAAAAATATTCTTTAATAATATTAAAAGTAGGTGAGGTGATTACTTCTTCTATTCCTAATGAAGAAGCTATTCCTTTGGCAAAAACGGTTTTCCCACTACCTAAATCACCTTCTAAACAAAAAACCATATTAGGAAATTTTTTTGATTCAAAGTTTTGAGCTAATTCAATAGTCTCTATCTCATTTTTAGTAGTTAATTTATATTCCATAATTTAAATAGAAATAATTGTTAAGTATCAATAATTATTCTATATCCTCCTCTCTAATCTAAATCATATTATTATTTATTTTTTACTTTTAGTTTATTACATTATAGCATCTCTAAATTAATTTATACAACCTCTTTTAAAAATTAAACTAATAATTATCACTTTATAAAATATAAATTAGCAACAAAAAAAGAATCGAATAGTTGTTATTCAATTCTTTCTTTTAGATTTAAACTAAAGTTTTTACTTTTACACCAATATTATTTAATCCTGAAGCCTCTTCGTAAGCTAAAACATAAGCTAATACTAAAGCCCTTTCCTCTAAACTAAGATTGTTAGTTGATGGATTAATTATTGTATTTTCTTTAGGCGACTTAGCTTCAAGATAACATAATTTTGAATTCTTTTTATAACCTGTAACAAATGCTAACAATTTTTCTTTAAAATTCTTTAACGAATTAATTTGAGAACTAAGATCATTAGTTGATGAATCCATTAATGGATAATCCTCTTCTTCAAAAATTATTATTTCTTCTTTAGGCGGTTCGGCATTAATATAAGGTTCAGCATCCTTAACTGCTTGATTAAAACCTTTTTCAATACCACCATTAAATTTTTCAAGGAAAAAAGCATCTGTCGGTTTATTAACCGTTTTATATACATGATTAGTTGTTTCTTGCTTTAAAAGATTCATTTCAACTTTAGGATTATCTTTGATTTTGTTAAAAGCATAAGGGCGAGCTGTTTCATAACCTAAACTATACCAATAAGCGCCTTCTTCTTCCTTATTATTAAATTGTTTAATCTCATCTTCAATTTCTTGTTTTTGTTCAATAACTGAATCTTTTATTTCTTTAGGTTCTTTTTGTAATTCCTTTTCGCTAATTCCTTTTGTAGTACTTCCCTTTTTAATAACGGTTCCCTGTGGTAAATCACTAGCCTTTGA
This sequence comes from uncultured Muribaculaceae bacterium, assembly GCA_964491535.1. Taxonomy (GTDB): domain Bacteria; phylum Bacillota_I; class Bacilli_A; order RF39; family UBA660; genus CAZBGR01. The sequence continues at coordinate 1,851 of CAZBGR010000014.1, read as the reverse complement.
TTTAACTACTCCGTTAGTATTTTTATCAAAAAGTAAAGGGTCATTAGCCATTAAATTAGTATCTAGCTTTGGATTATAGATACCTAAATCATTTAATTGATTAATATAGTTATCGCTTGATGCTAGATATTTAATTTTATAATCAGCCGTTAAAACTTTGATTGATGAATTAGCCATCCAATTAGCCATCCAATCTAATGAAGTATCAGTCTTTACACAACAAGTGCCTTCAATTCTACCCAATTCTTCTGCTAAATCTTTAGGAAAAGAAACAGTACTATAAGCCCAACTATATTGAAATCTTTTAGCGGAAATTAATATCAATCTAACTACTCCAGGATTAATTTTATCCTTATTATCCTTTAAGAAAGAAATTAAATCAGTATATTCTTTGATAACCTTTTTGGCATGAGAAACATTATCTTTAGCTGACAATTTATTTGAATCAATATGTAATTGTTCAAATTTTTCAAATAATTCTTTGCTTGCTGTATCAGTAGTTATTAATTCACCAAAACCCGAAGGTTCAGTAGCTCTTGCTAAATACATTAAATAAATAAGTGCTACTTGGTTAAAGTCTTCATTTATTTGTTTAGCATCTAAATGATACTCACTAAATATATTAGGATAATCACCACGTGGATTAATATTTAAATATATATTATTAGACATCATTTGATTCCAATCAATAAATAATTGTTTGTCCTTATCTTCTGGCTTACGAAATTTTTCACTTGATACAATTGAATTAAAAGTTTTTAAAGTTTCAAATACCTTAGCACATTCTTGTTCAATGAAATCTTCATTAACTTCTAATTCCTCAACAGCTAACAATTCATTTTCCTTCAAATCACTAAAATATGATTTGATTCGTGATACACCTTTTACAACTAAAAGTGAAGCTACCGATAATCCTGCTACTATTAAAATAAAATTTCTAGCTCTTTTTCTTCGCTTACTTTGTCCATTTTCATTTAATATCATTTTATTTACCCCCTTTAATTAACTTTCTTATTTCCGGTATAAGCATACCCATTATCTAGAAGTCCTCGATCATTATAATAACTCCATTTTAAATCATAATAAGCATCCTTTATAATAGTTCTTGTTTTATAATGATAATATTTTATATCTTTATATATAGGTTCAACACTAATTATTTCATAAGAACTAGTCACATTTACTTTTGTACCATAAATAGGTATCAATTTATTAACATATTCGGTACAAGTAACTGTAATACTATTAGGCCCTGACACTTTAGTTACATCCCTTACATACTTTTTAAATTTCATATAAGCTGTACCTTCACATATATTTTTACAAGCTGTAATATCAAACCCTATAAATTCATATTTAGTGTTAACAGTATCAATAGGTCTAGTAGAAAGTTTTACTTCAACCGGATTTTTCCATGCCCCTACTATATATTCATAACCTTCATATTTTACATATTGATAATTAGCACAAGCGCGTTCTACATATGATCCAATTTGATGATAAACTACATGCTCAACAAATTTAGTTCCATAATTTATCTTCGTACCTGCTTTTTCAAGGCGAGGCGAATCAGATAATGGTTCAATACATTTAAGAGCTGTACAACCAAATTTAATATTATCACTATCAGTATATTTAATTTCGTTTGACCAAGGCGACCATGCTGAATAAGCTATGTCAAAGCTTTTTCGATATTCATAAAGATATTGCTTGTCTTTTTCCTTTTCAGGTTCTTTTTTAACAACTTTTTTTACTTCAGTTTTAGTTTCCTTTTTAATAACCTTTTTTACTTCAGTTTTAGCTTCCTTTTGTATTCCCTCTGAAGGAATACAAATAGCAGGACATATATCA
>CAZBGR010000013.1:0-21346 GCA_964491535.1 uncultured Muribaculaceae bacterium | reverse complement strand
AATATAAATTAAAGTGTCTACAAAAAAGTGTCTAAATACTTGACCTAGATCCAATGAGAATAAGTATTTTAATAAACATTTAGTTCCTGAAGCAAGAGTATTTACTAATTTTTTTAAGAGCTTAATAAAGCATCAAACTGAAGTTGATAAAATATTTGAAGAGCTTCTTAAATATATGTATGATAATATTAAAGGCTTTGGTGAAGATACCGCTATTGATGGTAAGATAATAGAAACATATGGGAAAAAGAATAATGATAAAACAAAGGATTTAAGAAGCGAACATGATGCTGCTTGGATGGTGAAAGAATATCATTTTGATGATGGAAGAATTAAGAAAAAAAGTTATTTTGGATTTGAAGCTCATATTTTATGTGATGCGAAATATGGGTTGCCAATAACATATAAATTAGAAAGTGCAAATGTATCAGAAGTAAAAACAGCTCATAAGCTTATTGATCAATTAGCATCATATAAATTGAAAAAAATGAAAAATCTAATGGCCGATAAGGGATATGATGATTCTAAATTAATTATTAAACTTAAGGATAATTATGATATTAATCCTATTATCGATATTAGAAATAACTTTAAAGAAGATAAGTTTAAAGAAATAGATAATAAGATGCTTTCTTATAATAAAGATGGAGAAGTATTTTATATAAATGATATATATAAAGGGGAATATACTAAATTAAAATATTTAGGTTATGATAAGCAAAGAAAATGTTTAAGATATGGCTTTAATGATAAAAGAAAAAAGGAAGTATTTAGAATACCCATTAATATAGATAGAAGAATGTTTTTACCAGTGGCAAGAGATAGTAAAAAATTTAAAAGGTTATATAAAAAAAGAACTGAAGTTGAAAGACTTAATGGCAGAATAGATAGAGATTATATGTTTAATGATCATTTTATTCGAGGGAAGAAAAAGATGAATATGATGTTATCGTTAACATTTATTATAATGTTAGGTATGGCTAAGGGTCATATATTAAATAAAAAAGATAATATAAGAAGTTTAGTTAAAATATAGTTATTAACTATTTAAATTTTTACTAGTTATATTTATAGGGATACTGTACCCAAAAATAGGTTTAACTTTTTAAAGAGTAAAAGCATTTATAAAATAGCAAAAAAAATCACTTTTTAACATGATTAGTTATTTTAAAATAAATTTTATTATCAAAAAAGGGTACAAGCGAAAAAATTCTTATTGGTTAAAGTTGACAATAACAGGGAGGAAATGATAAACTTTAATTAAGATAGTGAGGTTTATTATGGAAACTGAGCAAATTATGAGAAGAATGAGAGAATTAGAAGGTTTAATGGCATCAGCAAGGGAAAAAAGAGAACTTTATATTTCACTATTAAATAATGAATTATCTACAATTAAAGGCTTATTGGATCAAGCGATGCCTCAAATTGTTTATTCAAATAAAGAACTTGAAAGTGGAATATTTATGGTAAGGTCACAAAGAATTGATAAAAGTAAATTAAATGAAATAGAAAAAGAATTAAATAGAATTAAAATAAAAACAATTCCTAGTATTGAAAATGAAATTAAAAATAATATTAATAGTTTAAATAATAATTTAAATACTTTACAAATTAATTATCGGCACTTAGAACAACAGTTATAAAAAATAATATTCTATTATGGAAATGGAGTAAGAAGGTATGAGTGATTTATCTTTTAATCGGAATAAAGTTGAAGGTGTTAATGAGTGTGTTAGATTATCGCTTTTAATATTTGATGATATTCAAAAATTTGGGCGTTTAGCAATTAATAAGGTGCCTAGAGATTTTGCTAAAAGAGATATGACTATTTCATTTTTTGGAGATTTAACAAGAATTAACAATAACATTAAAGCTATTAAATGGCTTTTGAATCGAGGAATAAATATTATAGAAAAATATGAAATAGATCTTGATAAAAAGATTGACGAACTTAATAATAGCGTTGAAAAAATGTATGCTCAAAAACAAGTATATGAAGAATATAGAATTCAACGAGGAGATACTTTATGGGTTATTGCTAAAAAATATTTGGGTGATGGTAATAGATATAAAGAATTGGCGGAATATAACAATATAAAAAATCCAGATCTTATTCAGGTGGGTGATACATTAATAATTCCTAATAATAATGCAGATTTTTTAGCTTTGGATACTGAAAAGGTTGATGAAAATCTAGAAGGAATTAAAACAACTGAATCAGCAGATTCATTTAGAAAGAATTATGATTCAAAATTAGCCTTTTCTGCATTAGAAAGAAAATATAAGGAAGCTAAAGCTAGAGTTGAAGCTGAGGAAAAGGCATCTGCTTTTAAGAAAGCTTATGATTCAAAAGCGGCTTTTTCGGCAATAGAAAGAAAATATAAGGAAGCTAAAGCTAGGGTTGAAGCTGAAGAAAAGGCGTCTATCTTTAAGAAAGCTTATGATTCAAAATTAGCTTTTTCTGCAATAGAAAAAGAACATGAGAAAAGTAAAGCAAAAGCTGAAAAAGTCAAGGAAATGGATAAGGATAAGTTATTACATGATGAACAGCTTCGTTTTTCTGAAAAAGAAACAGAAGAAATTAATCGTTCATCTATTTCTAGAGGGGTAAATTTAAATGGGCTTAAAAATAATTATGATACAAATAAATCCTATAGACTAACATCATATTGGACTGGTGATAGTCCGGTTACTACTCATCGTACGGGTTCTGGAAAAACAACGGCTGAATTTAAAATTAATGATAAAGGTTGGTATACGTATAATGGGAAATTAGTCTTAGCGGCTGCTACAAATGAATTATTAAATTCAAATGAATTTGGTCGTGGTGCTAAAGAACATATTCCAAGAGAAGGGCGGCACTATTTTAATTACGGAGATGAAATTGCTGTAACTATTGATAACGTTACTTATGATGGTATTATTTTAGATAGTTGTGGGGCTTCTATGTGGGTTGATGAAGATCGAATTGATTTATTTGTGGCTAGTGCAAAACATAAAATAGATAGGGGATATCGCGGCGAAAACTCTATTACAGTGCATTATAATAAATAACAAAATAATAACTTTAAATAAGTTTGGTTATTTTTCACAATTAGAGGTATTAGATTTAATAGAAATAATTAAATGTGTTTAATATAATAACCAAAATAAAGGAGGTGAATAATAAATGGCTGATATAATGGTTAATGTAGAAGAATTAAGAAAATTAGGTTTAAATGTTCAAGAAGAAGCAAAAACGTATGCAGGAGATGTTTCTAACATTTATAATGTTGTTGATAATTTAGGTACTAGTTGGAAGGGGCCAGATAATCTTGCTTATGTTGATAAGGCTAATAGTTATAAAGATAGTGTTATCAATTTAGGTAAGGCTATTGAGAGCTATGGAATAGCTTTAGCTGAAGTAGCTAATGAATCAGAACGTCTTATGCAAGAATTAGCCGATGCTGCTCGTGGCAGTGGAATTAGCGGATAGAAAAGGAGGAAATAAAAATGATTGGAGCAATGTCTTATGCTGAAGTACTTGGTTCAGCAGATACAATTGATAAAACAATAGGCAATATGGAACAAACTCTTTCAAGGGTAAGGCAAATGATGCAAAGAGTAAATACTGAGGGTACTTGGAAGAGTAAAGCGGCTGAAACAGCTGAAGCTAGTTTTAACCGTTTTGCTAGTCAATTTGATGCCTTTTGTAATGATTTAAGAACATGGCCTAAATTTTTAAGAGGGGCTGTTGAAGCTCATCAACGAAGTGAAGTGGCTCAAGCAGGTATGTTTGAAGATAGTGGTCAAGGGATTTCTTAAATTTAACAAAAATAAATACAAATAAAAAAACACTTTTAAGAAGTGTTTTTTAAATTAATAAAACTTCAGAACCATTTTTTAATCCTGATTCTTTAACAATAGCTTCAGGATTATAAATCATGCCTTTTGCTTTATCACATAACAGACTATTAGTTTTGATTATATAAGCACCATCATTTAATTCTTTGATAGCTTTACTTAATAAAATAATTACACTTTTTATTTTTTTATTTATAGGTAATAAAATGTCATATTTTTTTTCTATAGTAGGAACATATACTTCAATTAATATTTTGTTCATTGTTTTTTATGATATATAATAATTAGACTAAAATCTAATTATTATTATCTTTTCTCCTTTCCTTTTTAAATGATTTTATATATCAAGAATATCTATTTCATCTTCATTTTGTAATATAATTGGTTCTTCTTTAAAATTTAATAATTTGATTAAAATAGGAGTACCATTCCTTACATGATAACCAAAACCCAGTTCTTTTTCTTCATAAAGTTCGCGATTAGTTTTAGATATTTTTAAAGTGAATTGATCAGTAATGCCATTACCTATCCAAATGCCGTTATTATTATTAATTAAAGTTTTATACCAGGTTCCATATTCAATAGCTTTAATTTTATCGATAGCATCAATTAAAACAAAACTAAAAGTAGTTAAATCTTTTCCTTTTTTAAATAAGGATTCTAAATCAAGTTTAGATTCAGTATTAATTTTCTTTAATAGTTTATCAATTCCTATGATAAGAAATAAGGTATGTTTATATGTTTTTAAAGTTTCAGGTTGATAATTATTAGTAATATAAAGTTGATATTGTTCATCAATTTGATGATTAAGGTCATTAAAAGCTTGTTTAAAATTATTTTTATAATAAACAATATTCTTCTTATCTTTTAAATTAATCATTTCTTCGGCATCAATAATCACTAAATTAATATTATTGATTAATGAAATAACTGTTATTAAGGAATTAATAAATTGATCAATTGTTTCAATTTCTAAAGCACTAATTAAGGTTCCATATTTATTTTTAAAATCATAATTTGCAATAGCTAAAGTGTTTTTGACAACCCCAATAGGAGTATGAGTTAATTTATTAATATAAGGCTTAATAAATTCTAAATTAACTTCTTCAGGTAAAATAGGGATAGCTTTAGCTCTTTGTTTTGTTTTTTTGTTTAAGGCTCGGCTAATTTTTTTGATAAAAGCTGGTATATTATCTTTATGATAAGGATAAGCAGTTTGAAATTCATAAATATTTTCCATTTTAACTAAACCCCGACCTTTTATTTTTGATGGGTAGATATTTCCAGTTTTGCCTAAAATCAAACTATAATCTGTTTCATCATTCATTTGTAAAGTTAATAATTGCTTAAAATTTTGTAAAAGGCGATATCTAATTAGATTAATACCATTGGCTGTTAAAACAAAGGTAATTCCATATTTAAAGCCTTCTCTAGTTAATTGTAATAAGATATCATCATGATGATTATAGGTTTCGCTAAAACCTTCATAATAATTAATAACAACAACAATGAGAGGTAACTTGGAATTACTATTTTTAATAAAGAATCGATAATCTCCATTATAATCAACAAATAGTTTTTTTCGTTCATCAATTATTTCTTTTAGCATTTTAAATAAATTAGTTATTTTCTCATTATCATTGATAAATAAGATGTCACCAACTTGAGGGGCATCTTTAAAATTAATTAATGTTTCAGCTCCAAAATCTAAAAGATAAAAATTAACTTCATTAGTATTATGGTTTGTAATGGTTGAATAAACAAGGGTATTTAACATAATTTCTTTACCACTACCAGCTGCCCCAAAAATAATAGTATGACCTTCGTTAGTTAAATCTAAAGTTAATAAACCTTGTTTTTGATTAGAAGGATCATCATATTCTCCAATTATAGGGTTAATAAGGTATTGATGAGTTTGATAATTATATTTTTTATTTAAATCATCAACATAAATATAATCAGGAATGCGATTTAACCATAATTGAGGGATGAAGATATTTTCCTTTTTAGCCATAGCGTCCAAATATTTAACAATATTAGTTAATTCTTCTCCATAGCTAGTTATAGTTTCATAAGAGTGGCGATGATCGACATGTTTTAGAACATATCCTGTATTATCAATAAAATTTATACTAGTATCTATTTTTTTCTTAAGTTTATCCATAGGAATATATTTAGCTCCGGCCCAAGCTGATTGGGCTAAAGCGAAAAACTCGTTATAACCAACTTGCAAATAAAATCGTCCCACGTGTTTTAAAGTGGCTGCTTCAGCTGTTTTAATCATATCCATACTGTCAGCCTTTTCTTGAACTTTAAAACAGATTCTAAATTTACTATTACTCCATATTTGATCATCAACTATTCCAGATGGTTTTTGGGTAGCTAAAATTAAATGGACTCCCAAACTACGTCCAATACGAGCGGTACTAATTAATTGTTGCATAAATTCTGGTTGTTGAACTTTTAATTCGGCAAATTCATCACTAATAATAAACAAATGAGATACTGGAGTATCAACTAAACCTTCTCGATATAAGCGTTGATATTTATAAATATCAATTGTGCTTTCGTTTAATATTTCTCTAGCTTTATAAAAAATTCGTTGTCTTCTTTTTAATTCGCTTTCAATTGACATTAAAGATCTATTTAATTCTACAGTCTCTAAATTAGTAATAGTTCCTGCTAAATGTGGTAATTTTATTTTAGTTTCATTATTTTCAAAAGCTCCAGCAATACCTCCCCCTTTATAATCAATTAAAATAATACTTAATTCATGGGGATGAAAATTAATAGCTAGTGATAAAATATAACTAATAATAAATTCACTTTTACCTGAGCCTGTCATTCCGGCAATTAATCCATGTGGTCCATGAAATTTTTCATGTAAATCAAGGTGAAATAATTCGCCATTTTCACCAATGCCTACTGGAGCTGATAAACTAATAACTGGATTATTAGTTTTCCATTTTTCAAGCAAGTTTAATTGTTCTACTTTGCCAACTTCATACATTTCTAAGAAAGTAACGATATTAGGCAAATTAATTTTATCAATTGAAAGAGATATTGGAATATTAGCTAAGTTAACAGCGCATTCTTTCATATTAATGGTCGGATTAAAATCAGCTTGAAAACCTTTTAAATTAGAAGCGGTGACTTGCTTTTCAAATAATCCTGATTGATTTTCGGCTACATTAATAAAGGTTGAACATTCATTAGGTAAATCAGAAAACTTATCATGCTTAATTAAAAGAGAAAAACCATAGTTTATTTTTTGACTTAGGGTGTCTTTGATAATTTTAATATGACGGGCAATTTTTAAATTGTCAGTAATAATTACATAATAAGGACTATAACTTAAATAGTTTTGAGTGTTTTCTTCTGTTGAAGTAGAAGTACTTTTGTATTTTCGTTGATTAAATACTTCTTCTAAATAATGTGATATTTGACTCATCTCGTTAGGATTAGTAGCTAGAAAACGCATTTCTTTATCATCGGTAAAGAGATGAGGTAATATTTTTAAATAGTCCCATTTAGCTAGGTTTTGTTCATTAGTAAATAAAACAATTTTTAAATCATCATAACTATGGAAGGTTATTAACTGTAAAATTAAGCCGTCAATAAAACTTTTAGTTAGGAGCTTATCTCCTACAATCGCTGTAGCGTATTTTTCTGTTAAGGAAAGACAAAGTGGAACATCTTTTATGTCTTTAGATTCATAAATTAAAAGATCAAGATTAGATCTTAAATTATCTTCTTCAAGGGAAAAGTGTTTTTCTGGATAATTAATATCTAATTCTGGTTTAACAACTCCAATCCCAATTCGTAAATTTAAAAAATCAGGTTCTTCTATTTTCCTTCCCCATAAATCTTCTTTTTTTCCAATGATAATTTCGCGGCATTCATTTAAAGAAATATAATTATTATTTAAAATGTTTTTTTGAAGATTAATTGTATTTTGAATTTCTTTTCTCTTTAATTCAATATATTCGTTATATTTAGTTTGTCTTTGAGCTTCTTTAATTTTTTCTTGTTTTTTTTGATATTTTTTAGAAAGTAAAGGCCATAAAATCATTGACATTAACATAGCACTAGCAATAATAAGGGTAGGTAAGGCTGAAGCTAGAGCTTGCTTTTCATTCATAACATTATTTAAAGCTACGCCCCCCATTACCATGGAGGTCATCCCCATGGTAATCATGGGACCAATAGTATAAATTAAAGGAACTTCTTCTCGTTCTTGTTTCAATGGTGGTGGATCAATGGTAATATTTATTTTTTCAATTCCCGTTTTTAATCTTGGTGAACGTAAGAAATAATCATCCTCTTGATATAATTTTATCTCGGTTTCCTCTAGTAATAAATCATCTTCGGTAAATGAAAAATGCTCTTGTTTTTTTATAGTTAAAACGTTTTGATTAATAAGGACCTTTTTAAGAGGATTATTGACAACAATAAAATCACCAACAATAATGATTTTTAAACCCATAATAAAAACAACATCGCCACTAATTAGGTTTCTTTTAAAAATAGCTTCTTTATTGACATAGGTTAAATATTGACTATTTAAATCTTGAATTTGCCAATTATTATCTTTATAAATTAATTTAGCATGATTAGCCGAAACTAATTCATGTTGATAAATTAAATGATTACTATTATTATTGCCAATCAATAATTCAGTATTGGGTTTTACGATAAAAGAGATGAAGGAAGGATCAAATTGAGGGGTACAATATAAAATAAAAGTTGTTGTTGAATCTATTTGTAGAAAATAAAATTGATAAAGCTTTAAAATAATATCTTCTATAGGTTCATGATTATTAATTAAATTAAAACTGCTTTTTTTCAAAAGCCATTGTCCATTTAAGGCTTCAATATTTAGTGAAAACTTATTAGCTATTTCATCATTAATTAAATAACTACCCTCTACCTTGGTTGGTAAATCATAAGTTTTTATTTTATGTTTATTAATGATTGATAAAATCACACTGCCACCTCTTTATTTTGATATCCCTTTTATTTTTAACATATCTTATAATAATTTAATTATAACCTTAATTGAGTTTAAAGTAAAGGATTTAAGTGATAATTCATATTAAATGATTGTGCTAAAAACATTCTTGTATTATAATATAAATGTTCAGGATAAAGTTAAATAAATAAAAAGAGGTGTTAAGATGCAAACTGATAAATTAATAAATATATTAAAAGCGGGTAGTATTACATTACCGATTCTTTTAGTGCGTAATTATCACAAATTAAATATTAGTTGTGAATCTTTAATAGTTTTAGCTTATTTAATTGATAAAGGAAATGTTTTAGATTATCAAAAAATAGCTAAAGATTTAAATATTGATGATAAATTAATTTTAAATTATATTAATGAATTACAAGAAAAGGGTTTATTAGTTATTAAGGTTCAAAAAAATGACAAAGGGGTTATGGAAGAGCATTTATCTTTTGATTCTTTATATAGTAAATGGGCTTTATTATTGATAGAGGATGGGAATAAGGATTTAAATGGGAAACTCAATCTTTATCAAGTTTTTGAACAAGAATTTGGTCGTACTTTATCTTCAATGGAGTATCAGATTATAAATGGGTGGTTAGAGGCTAAGCATAAAGAAGAAATAATTTTAGCGGCTTTAAAAGAAGCCATCTTTAATGGGGCTAGTAGTTTAAGATATATTGATAAAATTTTATTTGAATGGCATAAAAAGGGTATAAAAAAAGTATCAGATATAGCTAAAGAAAAAGAAAAATTTATAAAAAGTAGAAGTAAAAAGATAAAAATAGAAGATTATAATTGGTTAGAGGATAATGACAAAGGAAATAAATAAAATTTTAGCTTATTTTGACGAATTATTTAAAGAAGTTAAAAGCGAATTATTTTATAAAACTGATTATCAATTATTAATAGCTATTGTTTTAAGTGCTCAAACAACTGATAAAAGAGTTAATATTGTTACTACTAAACTATTTGATAAATATCCAACTTTAAGAGCGTTAAGAGATGCTAAGTTAGATGATTTAATTAATATTTTAAAACCATTAGGGATGAATTATAAAAAGGCTCATTATATAAAAAGTATTGCCCAAGATTTAATTATAAAACATAATGGTAAAGTTCCAAATAAAAGATTAGCCCTTGAAAGTTTAAGAGGTGTCGGAAGGAAAACAGCAAATTTAGTGTTAGCTATTTTGTTTAAGGAACCTTTAATTGCTATTGATACTCATGTAAAAAGAGTAGCAAAAAGATTGAATTTAGTTGATTCTAAAGATCAACCATTAATAATCGAACAAAAATTAAACCATTTAATTGCTGAAAATAAACGTTTATCTTTTCATTATCAAATGGTTTTGTTTGGTAGATATTATTGTAAAGCTTTAAAACCTAACTGTAAAGATTGTAAGTTAAAAGCTAGGTGTAGTTATATTAACCTTAAATAAAACAATAATATTATTCAATAATAATTGTTCTTATTTTTATATATGGTTCTTCATTATAAGTAAATTCTTTATAAGTAATAATATATTTAATCTCATAGCTTTCAGGAGCTGAGGTATCAATTAAATTATTAGTTATTATTTTGTTATCTGATATTCTAGTGGTTGTTTTAGTAATAGAAACTTCATTAGTAACATTAACTAAATTATCTAAAACAGTTATTCCTTTTTCTTCATATTGTTCACCGATATTTAAATTAACAACCTTGTTACCATTTAAAATAACTTCAATTATTGGAATATAATCATATTCTGATAAGGTTATTTCAGCTCCATCACTTATATTAGCTTTAAAGATAGAATAACAAGCTTTTACTACATAAGTTAAAGTACCATTAGTTAAAGGTTTATGAGTGAATTGATTAGTATCTGTCCAACCAAGTAAGATTAATTCCTTATTTTGTTTCAAATAAACATTATAACCAATGGTTCCTAAATTAGCTAAATCAAAGGCAGTTCTTAAATTTAAGTATTTATCTTTATGATTAGCAAAAACTTTAATTAATTCAGGAGTAACTGAACTAGGTACCGTAATATGATCCCAAGTTAATTTAAGATTATTTTTTTCTGTTTTAATATCAAGATTGGTTGGGGCGGGTAAAGTATTAAAGCGTGGTGAAGTTTCAGTTGGTTCAGTTCCTTTTTTAAAATATTCAGCAATTATCATGTTAGAAGGGGTATAGGGACTTGGTAACATAGCTGGGGCTGTTTCTTTTTCTATTTTTACTTTAATCACACTATCAGGGACGGTAAATGATTTAGTATTATTAGCAAAGATTCCTTTTGCAATAGTGGTGAATAATCGTTCACGACTACTATAATTAGCATCAGTATGGTAACCATCAGCAATATTTTCATAACCATACCATAAACCAATAGCATAATCAGCTGTATAACCAGCATACCAAAAATCATTTAAGGCCGAAGCTGGTAAATTATAAAGTTGTTTAGTTTTACTATCAAAGTTGGTAGAACCCGATTTAGCAGCTACTTGAATACCAGACACTTTTCCTGCTCCTACATAACCACTATCGACGCCATATCTTAAGATGTCGGTAATCATAAAAGCAGTCGCATCAGACATTACTTGTTTTTTAACTGGCTTAAAGATTTTAACTTCGTTTGTATCCAAATATTCAATTTTATTTATAGCATAAGGCTCAATATAATAACCACTATTACCAAAAGCAGCATAGGCAGCGGCCATTTGTAAAGGAGAAGCTCCAGGAAAAGCTCCAATTGCATGAGCTTCATGAATTTTTCCGTTCTCTATTTCTGGTTCTATACCTAGGGAAGTTGCAAAATTAAGAATATCTTTATTTTTTAATTGTTGAAAGGCTCTTAAAGCTGGAATATTTCGTGATTGAACAAGAGCCATCCTCATTGTTTGTAAACCAAAATATTTGTTATCCCAATTTTTAACACCAACCCCATTTGAATAAGCATGGCTATCATCTAGAAAAAGAGTTCCCGTTGACCAATTTTCATTTTCAATTCCAGCTCCATATTCAAAAATTGGTTTAGCTGTTGATCCAATTTGTTTTTTCATTCTTGAATCAGTAGCTAAATTAAATAATAATTCGCCACTGCGATTTCGCCCATTACCAACTGCTACTATTGCTCCTGTTTTGACATTGGTAACTGCTATCCCAACTTGAACCTTATCATTAGGAAAAGTAAATAATTCACCAGTTAAAACTTTATGAAGATAAGTTTGTTTCTCATCATCATAGTTAGTATAAATTTTCATCGGGATATTATAAGGACTTTGTTTTAATTTGGTTTCTATTTCATCGACAACAGTATCAATATAACCTTGATATTTAGTAGTATCTGAATTATCTTTTGGGATTAACAAATCACTAACAGCTATCGCATTAGCTATTTTTTCTTCTTCTTTATTAATATAACCATGTCTTTTCATTAAATATAAAACAGTAGTTCTTCTTCGTTCAGCATTTTCTGGATATCGATAAGGGTCATAAATACTTGGGGCTTGAAAAAGACCCGCTAATAAAGCAGCTTCAGAAAGGTTAATATCTTGAATTTCCTTACCAAAGTAATTACGAGATGCTTCTGAGACACCGTAAGAATGATTGCCTAAAAAAGGGGTATTAACATAAAATTCTAAAATTTCTTCTTTAGTATATTTTCTTTCTAATTTAAAAATTGCTAGATAAATATCGGTAAATTTACGAATAATACTTTGTTTGTTTGAAGTTAGATTATTTCTAACTACTTGCATCGTAATAGTAGAAGCTCCTCCAGCGTTTTGACCAGCCATTTGACCTGCGGAAGCTTTTAAAAAACGTGGAAAATCAAATCCATTATGTTGAAAATATCTAGAGTCTTCAGTAGCTATTATAGCATCAATAAAAACTTGAGGTAAATCATGATATGATATTTTATCTCTAATTTCTTTTCCTATTTTTCTAATAACATTTCCTTTATAATCATATATTACAGAAGCTTCCTTATGATATAAATTATCTGGATTAAAAGAAGGGGCAATAATTACGATATATAAAAAGAATAAAACTCCTATTGATAATATTACAATCCCAGTAATTAAAGTGATTAATCCAACTAAAGAAATAATTTTTTTCTTTCCTTTTTTAGTTAATTTTTTATTGCTCATTTTATTAACTTTTCTTTTTATATTGTAAAAATGTTTTTTTCTTTTAATTTTTTTATATCCTATTTCATCTCGCCAAACAATGACAATTACTAAACCAGCATAAAGAGCAATAATTAATCCTTTAATTAATTTGTTTAATTTATAAGTCGAAATAAATACTCCTAATAATAATAAAATTAAAATTAAGGCAACTAATCCCCCGATTAGCAGATGATATTTATTAGTTTTTTTTAAAAATTTTAAAATTTTGGTCTTCACTTTAAAGTTCCTTTCTTAAAATATAGTTTATCAATTATATTTAAATAATCTAGTCTTGGTCTAAATGATTCCTTTATTTGATAGCCAAATTTTTCAAAATACTCAAGAGGAATTGATTTTCTTTTGTTCTCTTTAATAAAAGTAATTAATTGTTCTCCATTTAGTAAAAAAGCTTTATTTAAATGTCTAAATCTAACGATAAGAAAAGATATGCCCCCATGATTAATAATATTATTTATATGGTTAAGCTGGTTGTTATTAATGTTATGTAGGGGAAACCTATTAATCCGCTGAACCTCTTTGGCCTCAAAATCAATATATCTTCCTTTATAAATGCCATTATAATCAGTAGTAGCTGGTTTTTCAAAATAAGCTTCTTTAATAGTAGTTTTTTTATTTTTATCAAAAGTTACTTTTACTACTTTAATAGGAGTGGCTTTTTTATTGATAATGGCTTTATTACAATCTATATAATAGTTATTAGTAATATTTAAATCATTCTCTAAATCCATTCCTCGATTAGCATAATTAGTTAAAACTTTATTTTTTTGATAAGGATAATTCATTTTTTCACCTATCTTATTATACTATATAAATAAATTAAAAGAAAACATTTTTTAAAGTTAGTTAATGGTAATATTGTTTCTTACAGCATTGTCAATTTACATTTGTTTGACGCAAAAAAGGATGTAAATTGATAACCTTTGTTGGATATTGTGTTTTTATGGCTAATTTTTCTATTGGCCTTTTATTTGTGGTATTTTATATTTTAAGAAAGGAAGTTATAATGGATAGAATATATATCTTTTATATGTTTGATCAATTAATAAACGATATTAATAGTCTTAGATTGAAACGTTTTATTTGGAAGTTAAAATAATTTTTTTCTTCTATCATATTATTTAAAAGGAGGTATGATGGAAGAATTTTTGTTAGGGATTGATATTACACCCCATATGATATATTTAGCGTTAATCTTAATGGTTATCGGAAAAGGTTTAAAGGAACTTAATTTTATTGCTAAATGGAGTGTTATTTGGATCTTAATGACGATTAGTTTAATTATTAACTTTATCTTTTTTGGAGTTGCTTTTAAAACCTTTTTTGAAGCTATTTTAGCTGTTTCTTTATCAACGGTTATTTATCAAACTTATAAACAAACTAATAAAGGATTTAGGAGTTTAAGAAATAATAAATCAAAATAAGATTTTAATTAAAAGTAAGCAAAAGAATTATTCTTTTGCTTTTATTTATATAATTAAGATATATCTAAACCAAATAAAATTATAACTATTATTTAATATAACTATGGTATAATATGAATAAATTTTTAATTTGAAAGGAGTTTTTAAATGACCTCGATTTTTAAGCAAAAGGCTCCAATTTTATATTGGTTAAATAAGCAAAATGATCAAGAATCTTATGAATTAATGGTTAAAATTATATCTAATTATAATATTAATGCTCAAGTTTTAAAGGAATTGATTGAAGAAAAGCATTATCAACTTATGGATAACTTAAAACAATTAAACCCTAATCCTGAAATGATTAATAGATTTAGAAACTTAATAAAATTATCTTTTGTTCGATTAATCCATCAAGAAGAAATATCTCAAAAACGTTTAAATGTTAAAAGACAAAGGGGATAGTGATTAATTACTATACCTTTTTTAGGATTTATCAAAAGTAGATTATTTAATTTTAAATTATTTTGTTTTTATTGTATAATGTAAATGATAAAGAACTTATAGGTGAACATCTCATATAATGTTAGAGGTGAAAAAATGAAAATAAAAGGAACGAATATTAATTATGTTCAATATGGTAATGAAAAAGGAGAAAACGTTGTTTTACTTCATGGTTGGGGGCAAAATATTAAAATGATGGATCCAATTGGCCGTGGTCTGCAAGATTATTTTAAAATAACTTTAATTGATTTACCTGGTTTTGGGGATAGTGTAGAACCTCCTTTTGGTTGGGAAATTCAAGATTATTATGAAGCGATCGCACAATTGTTAAAGAAGTTAAAAATAAAAAAGCCAATTATAATTGGTCATTCTTTTGGTGGTCGATTAGCTATTATGTATGCCGCTAAAAAAGAAGTTAGCAAATTAATTCTTTTAGCTACTCCTTTTAGAAGAACTAATAAAAAAGCTACTATTAAAATAAAAATTTACAAACTATTAAAAAAGATTCCCCTTTTAAATCGTTATCAAGAATATTTTAAAAAAAGGATTGGGTCACGTGATTACCGAAATGCTACTCCAACTATGAGGCGAGTTTTAGTAAATGTAGTTAATGCTGATCTTACTGAGTATATTCATCTTATAAAGTGTCCTACTTTATTGATATGGGGAAGTGAGGATAATGAAGCTCCACTTAAAGAAGGCAAATATATTGAATCAATTATTAAAGATTGTGGTTTAATTATTTATGAAGGAGGTAGTCACTTCGCTTATTTAGAATACATTGATCGCACAGTTAATATATTAAACGAATTTTTAAAAAAGGAAAGGATTAAACAATAATGATATTATTTATTTTTTCTTTGCTACCATGGTTTTTATATTTAAGTCTTAGAACTAAGAAGGCTCTTCATATGTTACAGCAAAACTTATATGATGAGAATCTTCGTTATTTTAAATGGTTAATCCAAAATTTAAAAAAAGTGTTTGGAGGTAGAGATTTATTACCTCTTTTGTTGGTTTTAGTTTTATTTATTAATAATATAGGGTTATCAATTTTATTTATTGTTTTTTATTTTATTATTTTTATTTATTCTTATCGAGAATTAAAAAATGAAACTTATAAAAAACCATTAGTTTGGACAGCTCGTGTAAAAAGATTAATAATAACGACAGTATTATTATATTTATTACCTTTGATAGGTATTTTTTATAGTTATCATCAAGTTTTTAATAGTATTTATTACCTTCATTTAATACTACTTGCTTATTTACAATATTTAGTTTTATTATTAGCTGTAAAAATAAATATTCCAGTGGAAAAGGGTGTTTATTATTATTATAAATCAAAAGCTACTAAGAAATTAAAATTAATGTCTAATTTAAAAGTGATTGGGATAACAGGCAGTTATGGTAAAACTAGTAGTAAGAATATTTTAAGCGATATTTTAAATGTTAAATATAATGCTTTACCAACGCCTAGAAATTTAAATACACCATATGGATTAATGATTACTATTAATAATCATATGGATAAATTTGATGAAATATTAATAGCTGAAATGGGAGCTTATAAAAGGGGAGAAGTACGTGATTTATGTCGTTTTGTTAAACCTAGATATGGTATTTTAACGGTTATTGGGACTGCTCATTTAGAACTCTTTGGTTCTGAAGAAAACATTCAAAAAGGTAAATTTGAATTAATTGAAATTTTACCTAAAGATGGTCTTGGGATTCTAAATGGTGATGATTTAAAGCAAGTAAATTACCCCCTTAAAAATAATTGTCGATTAATTTGGATTGGAATTAAAAATAAAGAGGTTGATGTATTGGCTGAAAATATTAAAATTTCTTATCGAGGGACTACTTTTGATGTTCTTTTTAAAGGTGATAACCAAAAATATTCTTTTGAAACTAAATTACTAGGTTATAATAATATTTATAATATTTTAGCCGCTATTGCTTTAGGTAATGAATTAGGGATAACCAAAGAACAATTGCAATATGCCGTAAGAGGGGTTAGAGCAGTTGAACATCGTTTAGAATTAAAAAAGATGGCTAATGATCTTTATTTAATTGATGATGCTTATAGTGCTAATCAAGCAGGGACTAAAATGGCGCTTGAGGTATTAAATATGATGCCTGGTAAAAAAATAATTATTACTCCTGGTATGGTTGATCTTGGTGATAAGCATTATGAATTTAATAAAGAATTTGGTCAAAATATAGCAGCTGTTTGTGATGAGGTTATTTTAGTTGGTAAGAAGCAAACTAAACCAATACAAGATGGTTTAAAGGTTAAAAAGTATCCTTCAGCTAAAATTCATCTTGTAAATGATGTTCAGGTAGCTTTTGATTTAATTTATAAATTAAAAGAAAAGACAACTTATGTCTTGATTGAAAATGATTTAACTGATATATTTAAAGAATAGGAGTTGATTTTAAATGAAAATGAAGATAGGAGTTATTTTTGGTGGTGAAACAGTTGAACATGAAATTAGTATTATTTCAGCCGTTTTAGCAATGGCGGCTATTAATAATGATAAATATGAAGTTATTCCTATTTATATTTCTAAAGAAAAGGAATGGTATACAGGGGGATTATTAAAGGATATAGAAAATTATCATGATTTAGATATTTTAAAAAGATATGCTACCCCAGTAGTTCTTTATCATAAACAAGGGTCATTTTATTTACAAAGTAAAAAGCTATTTAAAAGAATAGTTAATGAACTTGATTTGGTATTTCCTATTGTTCATGGCGTTAATGCTGAAGATGGTACTCTTCAAGGTTATTTAGAGTTGGTTGGTATTCCTTATGTAGGAAGTGATATATATGCATCTGTTGTCGGTCAAGATAAGGTTTTTATGAAACAAATCTTTGAAGCGGCTAATATTCCTCAAGCTAAATATAAATGGTTTTTTGATAGTGATTATAAACAAAATAAAGATAAAATGATATCAGATATTAAAAAGTTAAACTTTCCTTTGATTGTTAAACCTGCCAAATTAGGTAGTAGTATAGGGATTAACAAAGTAAAAAAGGAAGAAGATTTACATGAAGTTTTAGAAGATGCTTTTCGTTATGATACTAAAATAGTGATTGAAGAAATAATTCCTAATTTAAGAGAAGCAAATTGTAGTGTGCTAGGTAATTATGAATATCAAGAAATCAGTGAAATTGAAGAAATTATTAGCACAGAAAAATTCTTTTCTTATGAAGAAAAATATATCGGCCCAGCTAAAGGGGGTAAATTAAAGGGTAAAGGTAAAGGTTTAGCTAATCGAATTATGCCGGCTAAAATTGATGATAAATTAAGGGCCGAAATAGTATCGTTATCAAAAAAGGTATTTAGAGTTTTAAATTCTGCCGGTGTATGCCGGATAGATTTTTTAATTGATGACGAAAAGAAAAAGGTATATGTTAATGAAATTAATACAATCCCAGGTTTGTTAGCTTATTATTTATGGGAACCAGTAGGCAAGAATTTTTCTGTTTTAATTGATGATTTAATTGCTTTAGCTATTAAAAGATATAAAAAACGAGATAAGCTTATTTCATCTTTTGATACTAATATTTTAAAGTTTTATAGTAGTGGTTTAAAGGGTTCTAAAGGTAAATTAAAGTTTGGCAAATTTAATCGTTAAAAAATACTTAAAATAATAATTAATTTAAAATTAATTATTTGCGGACGATTAGCTCAGTTGGCTAGAGCACTACCTTGACGTGGTAGGGGTCGTAGGTTCGAGTCCTACATCGTTCACCATTTTGTCCCCTTAGCTCAGTTGGTAGAGCAACTGACTCTTAATCAGTGGGTCTAGGGTTCGAATCCCTAAGGGGGCACCAAAATTGATTTTAAAAGTTCTTATTTAGAACTTTTTTTATTTAGTGATATAATGTTTGGAGGAGATTATTATTGATGAAAATAAATGTTAATATAGTTTATATTAAAAGGGAGAGATTATATGGAGTTACCTAAAATATTATTTAGAGCGATGACATTTAAAGAAAATATGAATATGATGGCAAAGTTTATTAAACAAGAAATTAGAAGAAAACAAAAGCCAAATATTGATTTTTTTAAGAATCATTATATAGAAATATCAACTATTAATTTTACTAAAGATATGAATGAAGAACAAATAAGCAAATTATTACAATCTATTTTATTGGATAGTTGGAATAAGGATATGGAAAACGCTGAACAAAAAATAAAAGATATGCAAAATAATTGGGATTTAATAAATGATAATGTAATGTTAGATTTATCCAAAAGGTTAAATATTGAATGGCCAAAGGATGCCTTAGATATTCAAGCACGGGTTGGAATTATGTTCTTTTGTCCTAGATATATTAATCAAAGAACTTTTGATATAAAGATAAATGTTAATATAAATAGAATGAGAACGATTGTAATACATGAAATAACTCATTTTTTATATTTTGAAAAATGGAAAGAATTATTCAACGATTATGATGAACGAAATTATAATAGTCCAAGTATTGCTTGGTACTTAAGCGAAGCCATTATAGATCCTTTATTAAATAATGATATATTTGTAAAATATACTAATCAAGAAATTAATTCAAATAAAGATATCTGTGAAACAAAAATTAATGGTCAAAGTATTGTCCATACTTTAAGAGAAATTATTAATAATAATTCTATTGAAGACGGTATTAAATTAGGTTATGATTATTTTGTAGAACATGAAGAAATAATCAAGGGTTCAACATTTCCTTAAGCTAAAAAATATATGGTGGAGATAGTAAAAAATTATGTAATTAAAATTAAAACAATAAAAATTAAAAAAATAAATCTGCTATAATATTTTTATTTTTCTTTATGGGTGTTATTTATTTCTTGCCAGCCATATTTTCCTTTAAATTCAACAAATCGTACTGTCATAAGAGGTTTGATAGTTATTTTTCCTTGTTTATCTTTTTTAATTAATTTTAAGGTTTGAAATGATGGTGGTCCAATGGGAATTATCATAAGACCATCACTATTTAATTGCTTAATTAATTCTTTTGGTATATTCTTAGCGGCCGCTGTTACCATTATCCTATCATAAGGAGCATTTTCTTTAGATCCTTCACTACCATCCCCAATTAAAAAGGTAATGTTATTAAACCCCATTTTATGTAGTCTTTTTTCAGCTTTTTCACTTAATTCAGGAATTAATTCAATAGTATAGACATGTTTTGCTAAATGGCTTAAAATAGCTGTTTGATAACCTGAACCAGTGCCTATTTCTAATACTTTACACTTTTTATTTAATTCTAATAAATTACTCATTTTTAAGACTAAACTTGGTTGAGAAATAGTTTGGCCATATCCAATGGATAAAGGCATATCACAAATAGCTAACGATTTATTATTATCAATAAATTGTGATCGATCAAGTTTTTTAAAAATTTCATTTAATTTTTGATTACTCATTTTCTCTCCTCCTTAAAAATAAATCCCTTTAGTTTTCATTATACATGATAGGAAGTTAAAATATCAAATGCAAACATTTCTCTTATTAAGTATAAAGTAAAAACTAATATGATATAGTATAATAATAGAAATATTTTTATAGCTAAAAAAAAAGAAACATGCTATAATGATGTAGATAGAAATCAAGAGGAGGCAAGTTTATGTCAGTAGCAGCCATTATTCCTGCTTATAATGAAGCTAAAACAATTAAGAGAATAATTGAGGTTGTTAAATCGGTTGATTTAATTGATCGTATTATTGTTATTAGTGATGGTTCGAGTGATAATACAGCTAAGATTGCAAAAAAATGTAAAGTTGAAGTAATTGAATTATCAGATAATATTGGTAAAGGGGGAGCAATGAGTCTTGGAGTAGAAAAATGTCAAGAAGATATAGTTGTTTTTTTAGATGCTGATTTAGTTGGGTTAACTAAAAAACATGTAAAGGCTTTAATAACTCCAGTTATAAAAAATGAAACAGATATGACTATTGGTATTTTTGCTAATGGCCGAGTGGGAACTGATTTAGCTCAAAAAGTTATGCCTTTTTTATCAGGACAAAGGGCTTTAAAAAAACGGTTGTTTAATAAAATTAGTGATTTAGAAATATCACGGTTTGGAGTTGAAGTGGCCCTTACTAGATATATAAAAGAACATGATATTTCCTTTAGTAAAGTTAATTTAAATAATTTAACCCATATTACTAAAGAAGAAAAAGAGGGTTTGGTTAAAGGATTTATTTCTCGTTTAAAAATGTATTGGGAGATTATTAAAAGCTTAACTAAAACAACTTAAAAGAAAATCTGTATTTCAGTTGCTTTTTGTAGTTAAATAATGTAAAATATAAAAGTCTTTTTATAAATAAATTAAATGGGCCTGTAGCTCAGCTGGTTAGAGCGCACGCCTGATAAGCGTGAGGTCGATGGTTCGAGT
>CAZBGR010000012.1:0-21659 GCA_964491535.1 uncultured Muribaculaceae bacterium | reverse complement strand
GATTTTGAATTTAAGGATTTAGCAGGTAATATTGGTAATGGAACAATAGAAGTTACCAATATAGATCATGAGGCTCCTGAAATAGTAAGTATGGTTCAAGATATTACTGATCCAACTAATGGAAGAGTTAGAAAAACAATAACGTTTAGCGAACCAATAAAAGATGAAAGTTTAATTCCTACTTCATCATATACGGGATATCCAGAAGGAAGACAAATATTTTTCAAAATAACTGATACTGAGTATTATGTAGATTACTGGATTAATATCAAATTAGATTTTGAATTTAAGGATTTAGCAGGTAATATTGGTAATGGAACAATAGAAGTTATTAATATAGATAAAACTGCTCCAACTGCAGAAGTAGTATATGATGTTACAGAATATACAAATGGTGATGTAAAAGCAACCTTGAAAAATGAAAGTGAAGAAATAACTATAATTAATAATGATGGATCATCAGAATATACATTTACTGAAAATGGAGAATTTACTTTTGAATTTAAAGATTTAGCTGGTAATGTAGGTACGGCACAAGCGAAGGTTATAAATATTGATAAAATTGCCCCTATTATTACAGTTAACCCAACAGAGGTAACAATTGCTCAGATTTTGGTTGTAACACCTGACATGAAAACCTTTGATCCTATGACAGGAGTCACTGTAAGTGATGGTAATGGTAGTGGAATTAAAGAAGGATCGTTAAAAAGTAATTTTGATGCAAATTGGCCATATAAAGAAGGGAAATATACTATTAATTATACTGTACTTGATAATGCCGGTAATGAGGGAACAGCAGCGAGAACTTTAATTGTGAAACAACCAACTCAATATATATTTGATACGACAGAAGCTTGTGAAGGAGGTAAAAAGCATTGTAATTTTAATAAAACAATTAATAATGTTCAGGTAAATATAAACTTTGAAGATGGTGAAAAACAACTAGAAACACCTCAATTTAGTGTAATTACTACAAACGATAAAAAATTATCAGCTAATTGGGAGATGATTTATGATGGCAAATCACATTTAACTTTTGAAGATTTTAAAGATTTTAAAGCGGATGGCTATACTGAATATTATAAAATAGATTTAGCAAAAAAAGAAGATAATCCTTATATAACTACCTATTTTGAAGATAAAGATGGGAATCAATATATTATTAAAATAATATATTGATAATATAATGTAAAAAGAGCTTAAGTTAAGCTCTTTTTTTCTTTTTCTTATTATGATATAATGCTTATAGATAGAGTAAGGAAGTGAATAGATGGCGTTTATTAAATTTAAACCATTAATATCAAGACTTAATTTTTATAGTGAATTGGATATTAAGCTAATAGAGGAGGAACTAAATCAATATTTAATAGCTAATGAAAAGGTTATAGCGGCTTATAAAGCATATCGTGATATTTGTCTTTTTACTGATAAAAGAATATTAGTAATTGATAAGAAGGGGCTTAGAGGTTTTCGAAAAACTGTTTTTTCGATTAAATATTTAGCTATTTCTTCTTATGCTTTAAATATCCGTAATTTAGATTCAATTATTGAGCTTACTACTGATAGTGGTTATAAATTAGCCCTTAATTTTACAAAACCGATTCCTTTAAAAGATGTTTTTAAAATATATCGTTATCTTACGACCATAATTTTAAATAAATAAGAAGGAGATTTTTATGAAATATATTTATGCTTTTGAAGAAGGTAATAAAGAAATGCGTTCTTTATTAGGTGGTAAAGGTGCTAATTTAGCAGAAATGACAAAGATAGGCTTATCAGTACCCCGTGGTTTTACGATTACCACAGAGGCTTGTCTAAAGTATTATCAAGATAAGCAATTATCAATTGCTTATCTTTTAGATGAATTAGATCAAAAGTTAAGTGAATTAGAAGCTAAAACTAATAAAAGGTTAGGTTCTTTAACTAATCCTTTATTATTATCAGTTAGATCTGGAGCTAAATTTTCAATGCCGGGAATGATGGATAGTATTTTAAATGTTGGTCTTAATGATGATATAGTTGAGGCTTTAATTAAAAAAACTAATAATCCTAGATTTGTTTATGATTCATATCGTCGGTTAATTCAAATGTTTGCTGAAGTGGTGATGAATTATCCTCATTCTTTATTTGAAAATATTTTAGATAAAGTTAAAGGGAAAAAAGGTGTTAAAGATGATCTTGATTTAAATGAAGTTGATTTAAAGAAAATATGTGCTGAATATAAAAAGTTATACTTAGAACTTGTTAAGAAACCATTTCCTAATTCCCCTAAGGAGCAATTAATTGCTTGTATTATCGCTGTTTTTAAATCATGGAATAATGAAAGAGCTTTTACTTACCGAAAATTAAATAATATTCCTCATGATTTAGGTACCGCTGTTAATATTCAAGAAATGGTTTATGGCAATTATGGAGAAAATAGTGCGACAGGGGTAGCTTTCACTAGAAATCCTGCCACCGGGGAAAAGATGTTATACGGAGAATATTTAATTAATGCTCAAGGAGAAGATGTTGTAGCAGGAATTAGAACTCCTGAAAGAATTATTAAGTTAGGTGAATTAATGCCTAATGTTTATCAAGAATTAACTAAAATAGCTTTTCTTTTAGAAGATTATTATTTAGATATGCAAGATATTGAGTTTACGATAGAAGAAGGTAAATTATTTATTTTACAAACAAGAAATGCTAAGAGAACTGCTAAAGCTTCAGTTAAGGTAGCGGTTGATTTAGTAGAAGAAGGTAAAATAGATAAAAAAGAAGCTTTAAAGAGAATAGATCCTGAACAATTGAATCAATTATTACATCCTACTTTTGAGGAACAAGCTTTAAAGAAAGCAGTTGTTATTAGTAAAGGGTTAGCAGCTTCTCCGGGAGCAGCTTTTGGTCAAATATATTTTAATGCTAAAGATGTAGTTTTAACGAAACAAAAGGGGGTAAAAGAAGTTATTTTAGTTAGAATGGAAACATCTCCTGAAGATATTGATGGCATGCATCAAGCTAATGGGATTTTAACAAGGCGTGGGGGAATGACTTCTCATGCGGCGGTTGTCGCTCGTAGTATGGGGAAAAGTTGTATCGTTGGCTGTTCTGAATTAACAATTGATGAATCACAAAAAACTTTAACTTTTACTAAAGGAATGGTTTTTAGGGAAGGAGATTATTTATCAATTGATGGTAGTACTGGTTATATTTATGGTGAAAAAATAAAAACAGTGACGGCACCTTTGTTTAGTGAATTTAAGACTCTTATTAGTTGGGCAGATGAAGTTAGAAGTTTAAAAGTAATGGTTAATGCTGATACTAAAGAAGATGCTAAATTAGCTTTAAGTTTTGGTGCTGAAGGGATAGGGTTATGCCGAACTGAACATATGTTTTTTGAAAAAGATCGTATTTTAGCTTTTAGGGAAATGATTATTGCTAAAGATAAAGAAACTAGAGCGAAAGCTTTAAAGACTCTTTTACCTATTCAAAGGCAAGACTTTATTGACTTATTTAAAATAATGAATGGGTTACCAATTACTATTCGTTATTTAGATCCTCCTTTAAATGAGTTTTTACCTAAATTAGACAATGAAATTAATCTTTTGGCTAATACTTTAAAGATAGAGGAAGATGTTTTAAAAAATCAAATTAAGTCTTTAGAGGAAGCTAATCCAATGATGGGTCATCGGGGATGTCGTTTATATATTTCTTATCCTGAAATATTAATAATGCAGACAAAAGCAATTGTTGAAGCTGCTATTTTAGTTAAAAAAGAAGGTTTAGCAGTTAATTTAGAATTAATGATTCCTTTAGTAAGTGATATTGCTGAATTAACATATATTATAGATATTATTAAAAAGGAAGCTAATAAAATATTTAAGGAGACTAATTTAAGCTTAGATTATAAAATAGGGTCGATGATTGAATTACCAAGAGCTTGTTTAATAGCTGATCAAATAGCTAGTAAGGTTGATTTCTTCTCTTTTGGGACTAACGATTTAACTCAAATGACTTATGGATTTAGTCGTGATGATGTTGAACGGTTTTTAGTTGATTATTATCATAAAGATATTTTCTCTTTTGATCCCTTTATTAAATTAGATCAAATAGGGGTTGGTAATTTAATAAAAATAGGAATTGAAAAAGGGAAAAAAGTTAATTTTAATTTGAAAATAGGGGTATGTGGAGAACATGGTGGTGAACCAAGCAATATAGAATTTTTTAATCAAATAGGAGTTGATTATATCTCATCATCACCTTATCGGATTTTAATTGCTAAATTAGCTAGTGCTTTAGCGAATCTTAAAAATTAATTTTAGTTAATTATTGAATTATTGATTAATATTTAATTATAAAAATATGTTTTATCAAATCAATAATTAAATTATAGTAATTAAGAGAACCTTATTGTATGGTATGTTTTTTTACGTTTGATTCCTTTAATCCTTTTTGTTAAAGTAAAGTTAAAGGAGTTAGATGATGAATAAATTAAAAACAAAAACTACTATTCCTTTAACTTATGATTTTATGTTTAAAGAAGTATTTGGTAGTCAAAAAAGGATTAAGATAACTACTTATTTTATAGCAAGATATTTAAAGATTGATTATCATAAATTAATTGGTAAAGTTATCCTATTAGATAAACAATTAACTAAAGATAATATAAAAGATAAAAGTCAAGAAGTTGATTTAATAGTTCATATTAATGATAAAATAATTAATATAGAACTTAATATGCAAAAGTATCCATATTTAATTGCTCGTAACTTAGCCTATTTATGTAGGATATATGGTAATCAATTAAATCATCAAAATGATTATCTAGATTACAAGAAAGTATTACAAATTAATTTTGATAATTTTAGTTTTTTTAAACCAAAAAAAGTAAGAAGAGAATATTTATTAACTAGTAAAGATCAAGATAATATAATTTATAGTAAATTAATTGAAATACATCACGTTGATATGGAATATTGCCGTAAAATATGTTATAGTGAAAATAAAAGAAGCTTCGTAGAAGACTGGGTTAGATTATTACAATGCAATAATCTAAAAGAGATAAAGAAAGTAGCAGGTGAAATTATTATGAATGAAGAAGTAAGAGAGGAATTTGTTAGTGAAGTGGAAAAATTAAACATGAATCCTAGATTAATGGGCCTTTATTATGATCGAGAACATCATGAAAAGCAAGTTCTCAAAGGAGTAATTGAAATAGCAACAAAGAAAGCAACAAAGAAAGCTTTAAAAGAAGGTTTGCAATTAGGAATAAAGCAAGGGATTGAGCAAGAACGAAATCAAACCAATCTAAAGATAGCTAAGAAAATGATAGCTGAAGGGTTTGATATTGAACTTATTAAAAAGTTTACTTCATTATCTAAAAAAGAAATAAAAGAACTTCTTTAAAAGTAAAAGGGATTTATATATTAATGAGGGAGAAGGTTTAAATGGATCCATATCAAGAAAATTTAGAAAACGTTTTAGAAAAGTATGGTCGCGATATTGTTTTAGATGTTCGTGATGGTAAAATTGATCCAGTTATTGGTCGAGATGAGGAAATTCGAAGTATTACTCGTATATTATCGCGTAAAACAAAGAATAATCCTGTTTTAATTGGAGAACCAGGAGTAGGTAAAACGGCAATTGTTGAAGGATTAGCTAGAAGAATAGTAGCTGGTGATGTTCCAAATAGTCTTAAAAATAAAATCATTTGGGAATTAGATATGGGGTCTTTAATAGCAGGTGCCAAATATCGGGGTGAATTTGAAGAACGTTTAAAAGCTGTTTTAAAGGAGATAAAAGATAGCGAAGGTTCTATTATTTTGTTTATCGATGAGATTCATATGATTGTTGGAGCGGGTAATTTAGAAGGAGCGATTGATGCTTCTAATATGTTAAAACCGATGTTGGCAAGGGGGGAGATTCATTGTATTGGGGCGACTACTTTAAATGAATATCGAAAATATATTGAAGCGGATGGGGCTTTAGAAAGACGTTTTCAAAAGGTTAAGGTATCAGAACCTAGTGTGTTGGATACGATTACTATTTTACGAGGTTTAAAGAAACGTTTTGAAGTTCATCATGGTGTTAATATTACTGATAAAGCTATTATTGCCGCTGCTAATTTAGCTAATCGTTATATAACTGATCGTTTTTTACCTGATAAAGCAATTGATTTAATTGATGAAGCTTGTGCTACTATTAAAGTACAAATGGATTCAGTACCGGTACCTCTTGATACCTTAACGAGAAAAATTATGTCGTTAGAAATTGAAAAGCAAGCTTTAAAAAAAGAGAAGGATGATTTAAGTTTAAAACGAAAGACTGAACTTGATAATGAGTTAGTAAAACTTAAACAAGAAGAACAATTATTAAGAACTTCTTGGGAAGATGAAAAGAATATTAATGAATTGATTAACAAAAAGAAAAGTGAAATAGAGAATGCGTATTTTAGATTAGAACAAGCTGAAAATAAATATGATTTAGAATTATTAGCTAAAATTAAACATGGAGAAATCCCAACTTTGGAAAGAGAATTAAAAGTTTTAAAAGAAAAAGATAGCAATAAAATTTTAAGTGATACAGTAACTGAAGAATCAATTGCTAATATTATAGCGAAATGGACTAATATTCCAATTACTAAGTTAGTAGAAGGAGAGAAAGAAAAACTACTTAATTTAGAAAGTTATATGAAGGAACGTGTAATTGGTCAGGATGAAGCTTTAAAATTGGTAAGTGAAGCAATTATTAGGGCTCGGGCTGGAATTAAGGATCCTTCTAAACCGATAGGAACTTTTATCTTTTTAGGTCCAACCGGGGTTGGTAAAACAGAAGTAGCCCGTACTTTAGCTTATCAATTATTTGATGATGAAAAGCATATGATTAGAATTGATATGAGTGAATATATGGAAAGTTTTAATGTCTCAAGATTAATTGGTTCGCCTCCTGGCTATGTAGGTTATGATGAAGGTGGTCAATTAACTGAGGCAGTAAGGAGAAATCCATATAGTATTATTTTATTTGATGAAATTGAAAAAGCCCATGCTGATGTTTTTAATCTGTTATTACAACTTTTAGATGATGGCAGATTAACTGATAGTCATGGTCGAGTAGTTGATTTTAAAAATACGATTATTATTATGACTTCTAATTTGGGAAGTGAACATATTATTAATAATAATAGCGAGGTAGTTTTTGAAGAGTTAAGAAAAACATTTAAACCAGAATTTTTAAATAGAATAGATGACATAATTATCTTTAACTCATTAACTAAAAAGGATGTTTTAAAAATAATTGATTTATTAATAAACCAATTAGTAACAAGATTAGCTAATTATAGGTTAAAAATTTTAATAACGGATAAAGCTAAAGATTTTATTATTTATTTAGCATATGATGTTAATTATGGGGTAAGGCCTTTAAAGAGATTTATTACTAGGAAAATAGAAACTTTATTAGCGAAAGCGATAATTGAAAATAAGATAAAGTCTAATAGTACGATAACGATTGATTTAGAAAACAATGAGATTGTTTTAAAGTGATTAAAGAGCATATTATATTTAATCGTATGATATAATTATTATATAATGATGTTTAGGGAGAGTTAAAATGAAGTATTATTTATTAGGTATTAAAGGCTCAGGTATGAGTGCTTTAGCTTTGATTTTAAATGATTTAAAATATAAAGTTATTGGTTATGATGATGATGATAGTCCTAAATATACAGAAGAATTATTAATTAATAGAGGTATAAAGATTTATTATGATCAGAGTTATTCTTTAACTGATGAGGTAGTAATTTATAGTCCAGCTTTAGCTAATCTTCATCCTGAAATAAGAAGAACTCAAGCTAAAGGTTTAAAAATATTATTATATAATGAAATGATTGGTGAATTAACTAAAAAATATGAAACGATTGCGATTGCGGGATGTCATGGAAAAACGACGACTACTGCTTTATTAGCGCATTTATTAACCAAAATAAAGGATGCTAAGAAAGCTAATTATTTAATTGGTGATGGAACAGGTTATGCTAATAAAAATAATACTCGTTTTCTTATTGAAGCTTGTGAGTATCGGCGTCATTTCCTATATTATTATCCAAGGTATACAATTATTACTAATGTTGAATTGGAGCATGTTGATTATTATAAGGATCTTGATGATGTTAAAGATGCTTATCAATCATTAGTAAATCAAACTAAGAAGATGATCATAGCTAATGGGGATGACGAGCATCTTAGGCAGTTAAAAATAAATAAAGAAGTTATTTATTATGGTGTTAATGATGATAATGATATTATCGCTAAAAATATTGTTTTAAAAACGAATGGTTCTTCTTTTGATGTTTATGCGAAGGATCAATTTTTGGGTCATGTTGAACTTCCATTATTAGGTCGTCATATGATTTTAAACGCTTTAGCGGTTATAACTTTTTGTTATGTAGATAATTTAGATATGAAAGAGGTTTTAAAATATCTTAAAACTTTTAAAGGTGCTAAAAAGAGATTTAAAGAAAAAGTTTTTAATGATATAATTACTATTGATGATTATGCTCATCATCCAACAGAGCTTAAAGTAACTATTGAAAGTGCTCGTCAAAAGTATCCGGATAAAAAAATTATTGCTTTATATTCACCAAATACTTATTCAAGAACGAAAGCTATGGCTCAAGCGGAAGCTTCAGCTTTAAATCTAGCCGATTTAGCGTATGTAACTGATATTTTAGCTGATCGTGAGAAGGCTGAAGATTGGCCGGGGATAAGTTCTGAGTTGATTATAAATTTACTTAATAATGGAGATCATATTTCGTTTGATAGTGTTGATAAGTTATTAAGTCATCGAAATGCTGTCTTATTATTTATGAGTTGTAAAGATATTTACAAACTACAAACTCGCTATGAACAATTATTAAAAGAAAAATTAAAAGAAGATAATCTTTTGTTTAAAGAAAGGAATGATAAAATGTTAAAAGGGACTAAAACAGAAGAAAATTTATTAATAGCTTTTGCGGGAGAAAGTCAAGCTCGTAATCGTTATTCAATGTATGCTTCAATTGCTAAGAAAGAGGGGTATGTTCAAATATCAGAAATCTTTTTAAGAACAGCTGCTAATGAATATGAACATGCTAAATTGTTTTATCGAAAGTTATTAGGTAATGAGGTTAAGATGGAGGCTTCTTATCCAGCAGGTGTAATAGGAGACACTTTAGCTAATTTAAAAGCAGCTGTTAATGGTGAAGGAGATGAAGCTGATCATCTTTATCCAGAGTTTGCTAGAATAGCTAAAGAGGAAGGCTTTGATGAGATATCACTATTATTTAGTAATATTGCTAATATTGAAAAACATCATCAACAACGATATTTGAAATTAGCTAAAAATATAGAAAAGAAACAAGTCTTTAAAAGGGATGAAGAAAGAGAATGGGTTTGCTTAGAATGTGGTAACATTCATTATGGTAAGGAAGCTCCTTTAGAATGTCCTGTTTGTGCTCATCCTAGGGCTTATTATCAACTTCATGTTGAGGATTATTAATTTAAATATTTATTTTTGATTAAAACCAAGGCGATTTAGCTATTCTAATAAACATCTTCCTTCATATATTATAATAAGTAGAAATAAAGGAGGAAAAAGATATGGAAACACTTAAGGTTTCATCAAAATCCAATCCTAATTCAGTAGCAGGAGCACTGGCTAATGTATTTAGAGAAAAAGGAACTGTTGAGATTCAAGCTATTGGGGCAGGGGCCTTAAATCAAGCTATTAAAGCAATTGCGATTGCTAGAGGTTTTGTAGCTCCATCAGGTAAAAATTTAGTTTGTATTCCAGCTTTTACTGATATAGTAATTGAAGGGGAGGAAAGAACGGCTATTAAATTAATCGTTGAATCAAAGTAATTTTACTAATTAGTTATAAAAACTGTTAAAATAACAGTTTTTTTGATATAATTAAATTATAAATTAAAAGCAATGATTAAGAGGAGTAATATATTAATCTTTTAAGAGAGTTAGTGGCTGGTGGAAACTAATAAGATAATATATGAAGGTAGCTTAGGAGTTTTATATCTGAATTTAGTATGATATAACGTAGCTGGCGTTAACAATATGAGTGCATAATTTTTATTATGAACTAAGGTGGTACCGCGATTAATCGTCCTTATATAAATATAGGGGCTTTTTTAAAGGAGACAAAATGGAATATCTTGAAGTTAGAAAGCAGTTTGATAAGTATTTAAAAAGATATGATTTTAAAGATAAACGAATTGAATATAAATATTTCCATAGTATTAGAGTAGGTAAATTATGTGTAAAGTTAGCTAAACACTTAGGATTAACTCAAGATGATTTACGGTTAGCTTTTGTGATTGGGTTATTACACGATTTAGGTCGTTTTGAACAAATTAAAGTATATGATACTTTTGATGATTTTAAATCATTTGATCACGGTCTAGAGGCTGTTAAAATGTTAGCTGAAGATAATTTAATTAGATCCTTTATTAAAACCAATAAAAATGATGAAGTTATTAAAAAAGCTCTTTATATTCATAATAAATATAAGGTTAATAATCAGTATCAAGCTAGAGAAAAATTATTTTCTCATATTTTAAGAGACGCTGATAAAATTGATATTTTAGCTATAGCGGCTAACAAAGCAAAGTATGCTTTTGATAATGAAAACATTTCATCTAAAGTTTTAGAAGATATTCTTAATAAAAGAGCAGTCAGAAAAGAAAATGTTAAATCTCCTTTTGATCATCTTCTCTTAACGCTAGGGCTTATTTATGATATTAAGTTTAATTATAGTTTTAAGTTAATAAAAGAAAATAATTATTTAACTAAAATAGCTTTTAAATCAGTAATTAAAGATACTAATTCAGATAAAATTTTTAAAAGCATCATCAATAATCTTTTAAATTTTGTTGATGATAAGCTAAAGGAGGATTTATGTTAGCTAAAAAATATAATCATCTTGAAGTTGAACGAGGAAAGTATCAAAGTTGGTTAGCTTTAGATCTTTTTAAAGCTGGAGATTTAGACAAACCACCCTTTTGTATAGTACTTCCTCCCCCAAACATTACCGGTCGTCTTCATTTAGGTCATGCTTTAAATGGAACTATTCAAGATGTTATTATTAGATATAAAAAGATGAATGGTTTTGATACTTTATGGTTGCCGGGGATGGATCATGCTGGGATTGCGACACAGGCTGTAATAGATGAAAAGTTAAAACAAGAAGGTATTAATCCTCGCTTAATGAAGCGAGAACAATGGTTAAAGCAGGCTTGGTTATGGAAAGATGAATATGCAAAAATCATTAGGGAACAATGGGCTAAATTGGGCTTAAGTTTAGATTATAGTAAGGAAAGATTTACTCTTGATAAAGGTTTAAATGATGCCGTTAATTATGTTTTTGTTAATTTATATGAGCAAGGTTTGATTTATCGAGGAGAAAGTATTATTAATTTTGATCCTAAAGCAATGACGGCTTTATCTAATATTGAAGTTATTTATAAAGAAGTAGCGGGATCTTTTCATTATTTAAAATATAAGATTGAAGGTAGTAATCAATTTATTTTAGTAGCTACGACTAGAATAGAAACTATTTTTGGTGATGTAGCAGTAGCGGTTCATCCTAATGATAAACGATATCATCACTTAATTGGTAAAGAAGTAATAATTCCATTAGTAAACAGGAAAATTCCTGTTATTGCTGATTTAGAAGTTGATATTAATCTAGGTAGTGGAGCGCTTAAAATAACTCCTGCTCATGATTTTAATGATTTTGAAATAGGGAAAAGGCATCGCCTTAAAAGAATTATCTGTATTAATAATGATGGGACAATGAATAAAGTAACCGGCAAATATAAAGGCTTAGATAGATTTGAATGTCGAGAATTATTATTAAATGAATTAAAAGAAGAAAAGTTATTAATTAAAACTGAATCTATCACTCATGCAGTAGGTTATAGTGAAAGAAGTGGAGCTATTATTGAACCTCTTTTATCTAAACAATGGTTTGTAAAGGCCTCTTTATTAGCTAATAAAGCTTTAGAAAATCAAAAAAGTAAAGACTTAAAAGTTAATTTTATTCCTTCTCGTTTTGAAAAGATTTTTATTAATTGGTTGAATGATATTCAAGATTGGTGTATTTCAAGGCAATTATGGTGGGGACATCAAATTCCTGCTTGGTATAAAGGGGATAGGTTATATGTAGGGATAAGACCTCCTCAAGAAGGAGGATGGGTTCAAGATGAAGATGTTTTAGATACTTGGTTTTCATCTGCTTTATGGCCTTTTACTACTTTAGGTTGGCCTAATAAGCTAGATGATCGTTATTTTCCTAATAGTGTTTTAGTAACTGGTTATGATATTATCTTTTTTTGGGTAAGTCGAATGATTTTTCAATCATTAATTTTTACTAACCAAAGACCTTTTAAAGATGTTATTATTAATGGTTTAATTAGGGATAAAGATGGTCTTAAAATGAGTAAATCACTTGGTAATGGAATTGATCCGATGGATGTAATTGACACTTATGGGGCAGATTCTTTAAGGTTCTTTTTAACTACTAATGGTGCTTTAGGTCAAGATTTAAGATATGATGAAGAAAAAGTTATCTCAACTTGGAATTTTATTAATAAATTATGGAATGCTTCTCGGTTTGTTTTTCTCAATCTAAGTGAGTTTAATGTAGATAATTATCAACTTAATAATTTATCAATCATTGATAAATGGCTGTTAAGTAAATTAACCAAAGTTATTAAAACAGTATCTAAACATATGGAGAGATATGATTTTAATGTTGTCGGTAGTACTTTATATAGTTTTATTTGGGATGATTTTTGTGACTGGTATATTGAATTATCAAAGTTTAGTATTGAAAAAGATTCTACTAAATCAGTTTTAATTTACACTTTAAATACTATTTTAAAAATGTTACATCCTTTTATGCCTTTTGTAACTGAAGAGATTTATAAGCAAAACCCTTTTTATGAAAAACCATTACTTCTTAGTGCTTATCCTAAATGTGATTATAAAATAAAGGATGAAAAAGAAGTTTTACAAGTAAAGAAACTTATAGATATAATTACTCAAATTAGAGCTATAAGGCAAACTAATAAAATTATTAAACCTTATTATTTAATTAATCAATTAGATAAAGAAGCATCTTTTTTAATTGATGAATATAAAGAGGTTATCGAAAAGTTAACTAAAGTAACAATTATTCCTAAACTAGGTTCTAATATGAAAACTTTATCTTTGTCTTTTGCCTATGGTAACTTAATAATTGCTTATTTAACTTCTGAAAATAAAGTAATTCAGGAAATAAAATCTTTAACTAGCCAAAAGGATTTATTAATAACTAATCTAAAAAAAAGAACTGCTTTATTATTAGATAATGAATATTTAACTAAAGCCCCTTCTTTTATTATTAAAAGAGAAAAGGAAAAAAAGATAGCGGATGAAGAACGTCTTTCTAAAATAGAAGAGCGTTTAATTGAATTAAAGGATTTAGAAAATTCTAATTAAATAAACAAATTAATAAATAATTGTTTTAAATAAGCTTTAAGGCTTATTTTTTTTTCGACAAAACAAAAGGATAAATGATGTTATTTTAAAAGAGGTGATAAAGTGAAAAAGTTTTTTATAACCGTAATTTTAGCTATTTTAATTGGGGTAGTTTTTGGCAAATTAATGTTTGATCAATATGATCATAAGTTAAAAGAAGTTTTTAAGGAAACGGAAAAGGTTTATTTTTTACAACAAGGGGTTTATTCTAATTTAGAAAATGTTACTAAAAATATTACTAAAATCAGTCATTATGTGGTTGAAAAGGATGATTTATATTACCGAGTTTATGTAGGGATAACTAAAAATGAAAAAAATATTAATAAAATAAGGGAAATTTTGATTGGGGATGGAAATGATATATATGTAAGGGAACTTAATTTAAATCAAACTCCATTTTTAGATGTTTTAAATCAATATGATTTATTATTAGAAAAGGTTACTAAAAAGGAAGAAATTTTACAGATTCAAAAACAAGTTTTAAATCAATATAAGGAGTTGATACTTGATGGTTAATAGTTTAATGATAAAAAACATTCCGGTAACTGAAAAGCCTAGGGAAAGATTATTAAAATATGGTGTTGAAAATATTTCAACTGCTGATTTAATTGCTATTATTTTAAAAACAGGGACTAAATCTTATTCAGTTAAACATTTAGCGAATGTGGTTTTAACAATGATTGATGAAGTTGATAAATTAAAAGATTTAACAATTAATCATTTAACTAATATTCATGGGATTGGTTTAGTTAAAGCTTTAGAATTAATCGCGGCAATTGAATTAGGAAGAAGAGTATATTATGAACCAACTATTAAACCAAAAATAAAATTAGCTCATCCTCAAAAGATTTATACTTATTTTAAATATTTGATAAACGATGTTAAACAAGAAATATTTTATTGTTTATATTTAGACAATAAAAAGCAACTTATTGATAAGAGATTACTATTTAAGGGCACTATTAATTGTAGTATCGTTCATCCTAGAGAAATCTTTAAACAAGCTTATTTATTATCAGCTTCATCTATTGTTTGTATTCATAATCATCCTAGTGGTGATCCAGCACCTAGTAATGAAGATTTAATGTTAACTAAAAAGTTGGTTTCAATCGGTAATATTCAAGGAATTAAAATAGTGGATCATATTATTATTGGTGGTGATAAATATTATAGCTTTTATGAACATAATCAAATTTAAAAAGAGGCCATCATGAAAAAGAAATATAAAATAGAAATCAGATATCTTATTTTAATTATTATTATTAGTTTAATAATTACTCTTTTGATATTATCATTTATCATAAATGATAATCGTCACTTAAGTAAAATAGAAAGTGTTTTAAAGGATAGTTTTATTTTAATTCAAAAAACTATTTATTATCCTTTTCGTTATATAGAAATTCAATCTCAAAATCATTTTAATCTTAAACGCAAATATCTTACTTGCCTAAAAGAAAATAAAGAAAATTTAAAAAGCGATTTGATTTTAGCTGAAAAGGATGAACTAAAGAGAACTTTAAAGGAATTACAGAAATTGTTATCTTTAAAAGATGTATTTGTTGATTATGATTTAATTCAAGCGATGGTTATTAACCGTGATGTTAGTGGTTGGTTTAATACCTTAACTATTGATAAAGGAAGAAAAGATGGTCTTAGGGAAGATATGATAGCTATCGATAATGAAGGCTTAATTGGTAGAATTATTAAAACCACTTATTTAACAAGTGAGCTTAAATTAATAACGGCTCCTGATTTAAATAACCAAATCTCAGTAGCTATCATAAATGAAGAAGAAGTTATTTATGGTTTGTTAAAGGGTTATGATTTAAATAAGCGAGCTTTAGTTATTGAAGATGTAATAGATAGTAATCAACTTAAAAAAGGAAACCAAGTAATTACTTCTGGTTTTAGTACTCTTTATCCAAAAGGGATTTTAATTGGGAATGTTTTAAAAATAGCGACTGATGAATATGGTTTGTCAAAAATAATTTATGTTAAACCTCAAGCTAATTTTATTAATCTTAATTTTGTTAATATTTTAAAAGCAAAGGGGATTAATGATGCTAATTAGTATTCTTTTAATAGGCTTATCTTTTATTCTAGATGGGTTTTTATCAATTTATCAATTTCATATCTTTTCTTTTTCTTTATTAACCTTATTTACGATATCAAGTTTAGTTTTAATATATCCCCTTTTAGCTCATCAACCACTTCGTTATTTTAAAATAATAATTATTAGTGGCTTAATTTATGATATTGTCTATACTAATACGTTATTTTTAAATATGCTTTTATTTTGGTTATTAGCTATCATTATTAAATATAGCTATACCTTTGTTACTTATCATTTAATAAATAGTCTTTTTTTAAATAATATTATTATTATCTTCTATCAGTTTCTTTTCTTTGTTAGCTTAGTTTTATTAAACTATCTTCCCTTAACTTTTAAGTTATGGTATTTTACTTTACCCTCTTTAATTATTGTTAATAATCTTTATTTTATAATCATCTTTCTTATTTTAAGAAAAGCATGTCGCAAAGGGTCGCTTAAGATTATAAATTAATCAATAATAATCTTTTATTTTGATTCATATATAGTAATAGGTGAAAAAGATGGATGAGATAGATCTTATTAAAAATAGAATGAAAAAAAAACGACGTTTAGGGAAATCACTTAAATCAAATTTAAAACTTAATGATAATCCTAAAATTTATAATTTCTTGGTTAAATTACTAATTCTTTTAATAATCTTTTTAGCTCTTTTAATTTTTCTTAAAAAATCACCTTCAAATAAAATGATGCTTTATGAAAAGGTATTTAATAAACATCTTTCTTTTGCTAAAATAAATAACTTTTATCAAAAACATTTGGGTGGAATATTACCTTTTAAAAATTTTCTTGTGCCTCATAAAACAGTTTTTAAAGAAGGCTTAGTTTTCAAGGAAGAGAATATTTATAAAGATGGAGTTTGCTTAACGGTTGAAGATAATTATTTAGTTCCGGTTTTAAAAAATGGGATAATTATTTTTATTGGGGATAAAGAAGATTATGGGTCAACAGTTATTATTCAGCAAATAGATGGGGTTGATTTATGGTATGGTAATCTTCAAAATATTAATGGTAAAATATATGATTATGTAGAAGAAGGTGATTTTTTAGGCGAAGTTGTAGCTAATGAGCTTTATTTAGTTTATAAAAAAGAGGGGCAAGTAATTAATTATCAAGATTATCTTAACTAAAACTTCATTTCATCCACTGTTTCTTCTATTAGCCACTTTAGCAGCCTTAACCGGGTTATTTAAAGAATTTCTTATCTTATTATCATTAGTAATTGTTCATGAGATGGGTCATTTAAAAGTATCAACTTATTATCATTGGCAAATTAATAAACTTCAGTTATTGCCTTTTGGTGGTAATATAGAATATAAAGAATTATTAAATAGACCAATTAAAGAAGAATGTTATATTGTTTTAGCAGGTCCCTTATGTCAATTTCTTTTTTATTTAGTTTGTTATTTTTTATTTGTTAATAATTTTTTATTAATTTCTACTTTTACTTTAATAAAAAATTATCATTATGCTTTATTAATTTTCAATTTATTACCAATTTATCCTTTAGATGGTTCAAAATTATTAAATTTATTATTAAATAAATTTGTAGCTTATAAAACTTCAAATTTAATAACCATTTATGTCTCCTTTATAGTTTTATTTATTATCATGCTTAATTTAATCTTTTTAGATTTAAATATTTGCTTTTATCTTCTTTTATTTATTTTATTATTTAAAACTTATACTTTATGGCGTAATCAGTTATTAATTTTCAATAAATTTTTATTAGAAAGATATTTATATAATTTTCATTTCCCTAAACTTAAATTAATATATGGGTATCATTTACATAAATTAAGACGTGATAAAAAGCATTTATTTTATATCAATAATAAATGGATTACGGAAAGGGCTTTGCTTAAAAAGAGATTTACAATTATTTAAGGAATTAAAAGATGATTTAGGTTGGTCAATCATTTAAAAAATGATATAATGAATTTGATTTAGGAGTAGAAAATGGAGGTATTTTATGACAGAAAAAACATTAGTATTAATTAAACCAGATGGAGTTCAAAGAGCGAAAGTGGGGGAAATATTAAATAGGTTTGAAACCGTAGGTCTTAAAATAGTAGCTTTAAAAATGATTCAAGCTAATCAAGAGGTAGTTAAAAAGCATTATACAGCAGATAAGGAATGGTTAGAGAGTGTAGGTAATAAGCAATTAACAGCTTATGCTAAAAAAGGTTTAAAAACTAACAAAACAGTTTTAGAGCTTGGTTTAAAAGTAAGAGAACAATTACTTGATTATTTAACAATGAGTCCTTTAATAGCGATTGTTTTAGAGGGTCATAATGCTATAAAGCAAGTTAGGAAGATTGTAGGTCCTACTTATCCAGAAGATGCTAATCCGGGAACAATAAGAGGAGATTATAGTTTTGATACTTTTCAATTAGCTGACCTTACCAATCGTCCTATTCAAAACTTAATTCATGCTTCAGGAGAATTAGAAGAAGCAACAAGAGAAATAAAATTATGGTTTAAAAAAGAAGAAATATATGCTTGGCAAAGGGTTGATGAGGATTTATTATATCGAAAGAATAATAATTAATAATTATTCTTTTTTGCAAGAGTGGCGGAATTGGTAGACGCGTATGTTTGAGGGGCATATGGAGTAATCCTTGAGGGTTCAAATCCCTTCTCTTGCACCATTTAAGGAGGTTTTTAGGTGCTTTATTCTTATAATTACACTACTTTATTAAGTAATGTTACGATTGTTACCGAGGATGACTTTTTACTTAAAATAATTTTTGGTAATGAAGAAATTGGTCTAAAGCAAGAAACTATTTTAATAAAGAAAGTAAAACATCAACTAGATGAATATTTAATGGGGATTAGAAAGACATTTAAAATTCCTTTAAAAATGATTGGAACTGATTTTCAAATTAAAGTATGGACGGCCTTAACTAATTTAAAGTACGGTGAATTAATAAGTTATCAAGCCTTAGCAGAAAAAATAAAAAATAAAAATTATGCTAGGGCAGTTGGATTAGCTAATAACAAAAATCCTATTCCAATTATAATTCCTTGTCATCGGGTAATTGGCAAAGATGGTCATTTAGTAGGTTATGGTGGTGGAATAGGTTTAAAAGAAAAATTAATTGAGATTGAAATTTCAAATAAATAAAAATTATATTCTAGATGTTAATTTTTTAACTTTTATTTGAGTAACACAAATAAGTCCTTATCATTGACTAAAAGCATATAATATGATATTATTTATTCGTTATCGGATTGATAATTACCACACTGAATGGGTTTTTAATAAACAAATATGTACCCTAAGGGTGAGTCTTCATTTTTAAGGAGGTAAAATGAAAGCTGTTATTGAAACTGGCGGCAAACAATATTTTGTTAAAGAAGGATCAGTTATTTTTATTGAAAAAATTGATGTTAAGCCAGGCAAAGAAGTTGTTTTTGACAAAGTATTAATGATTAATGGGGTCAGTGGCCATCCTTATGTACCACTTGTTCATATAATTGGAAAAGTAATTAAACATGGAAAACAAAGAAAAATAACTATTTTTAAATACTTGCCCAAAAAGAAATCTCATAAAAAACAAGGGCATAGACAACCCTATACTAAAGTAGAAATTATAAAAGCTGAAGATATTAAGGCGCAAAATGATCAAAATAATTCTAAAATATAATCAAACTAAGATTGTTAAAGTAATTATTAAAGGTCATGCTAAATATGATGAATTTGGGAAGGATATTGTTTGTGCAGCGGTAAGTACGACTGTATTAACTACTGCTAATGCGATAATTAAGATAGATCCTTTATCATTAACTTGTCTTGAAGAAGCAAGTTATTTAGAAATGATTATTAATTATCATAATGATATTACTAAATCTTTAATTGATAATATGATTTCAATCTTAAAAGAAATAAAAAATGATTATCCTAAACATCTACAAATAACCAAGGAGGTTTAAAATGTTAAAATTTAATATTCAATTATTTGCTCATAAAAAAGCTCAAAGTAAAACTGTTAATGGTCGCGATTCAATTGCTAAAAGATTAGGGGTTAAAGTAGGAGATGGTGAGTTTATTTCGGCTGGTTCTATTTTATATCGTCAACGAGGTTTAAAAATGAATCCCGGGATAAATGTTGGCTGTGGTAGTGATGATACCTTATTTGCTAAAATATCAGGTTATGTTAAATTTGAACGTTTAGGTAAAGATAAAAAAAGAGTTAGTGTCTACGAAGCAAAATAAGGTGATAAAATGTTTGTTGATGAAATAACTTTAAAAGTTCAAGCAGGAAAAGGAGGTGACGGGTGCACCTCTTTTCGTCGTGAAAAATTTGTTCCTTTAGGTGGCCCTGATGGTGGTAATGGGGGTAAGGGAAGTGATATTGTTTTTAAGGTTGATTTCGGGTTAAAAACATTACTTGATTTGAGAATTCATAGATTTATTAAAGGGTTAAAAGGGGGACATGGATCTTCTAAAAATAAAAACGGAAAAAATGCTAATGATATTATTATAAAAGTACCACCTGGAACTATTATTAAAGATTTAGATAAGGGTTTGTTAATGGCTGATTTAATTAATAAAGATGAAACTTTTGTAGTGGCTTATGGTGGACGAGGGGGTAAAGGTAATAAAGCTTTTGCAACCGCCTCTAATCCCGCTCCTTATCTTTCAGAACATGGTGAAGAAGGAGAAACAAAGAACTTAAAAATTGAATTAAAGCTATTGGCTGATGTTGGTTTAGTTGGTTTACCTAATGTAGGTAAATCAACTCTCTTATCAAAAATATCAGCTGCCAAACCTAAAATA
This sequence comes from uncultured Muribaculaceae bacterium, assembly GCA_964491535.1. GTDB lineage: Bacteria > Bacillota_I > Bacilli_A > RF39 > UBA660 > CAZBGR01. Next base: position 1,219 of record CAZBGR010000012.1, on the reverse strand, counting down.
GCCAATTATCATTTTACAACCTTAAATCCTAATTTAGGGGTTGTAAGTACTTTAAATAAACAATCTTTTATTGTTGCAGATCTTCCGGGTTTAATAGCAGGTGCTAGTCAAGGACAAGGCTTAGGTGATCGCTTTTTAAAACATATTGAAAGAACTAAAATAATTGTTCATCTGCTTGATATGAGTGGTGATGAAGTAAGGGATCCTTATCTTGATTATCTTACTATTAATCAAGAATTAGCTTCCTTTAGTCCCTCTTTAGCTAAAAAACCACAACTATTAGTAGCTAATAAGATGGACAAAGAAGAAAGTGTTCTTAATTTAAAAAAACTTAAGACTAAAATAAAATTACCTATATATGAAATAAGTGCTCTTAATAATGAAGGACTAGATAATTTAATTGAAGTTATAACAAGGATGTTAAAAGAAATAACTAATAATAATCAAGTAGATGATGAAGTAATTGATAATCATGCTCTTTATCAATATCAAAAGGAATCTCCTTTTGAGATAAAAAAAATAGGTAACGATTGGCAAATAAGTGGTAGGGAAGTAGAGAGGTTATTTAAAATGACCAAATTTTCATCAGATGAAGCTATTCTTAGATTTACAAGAAAATTAAAAAAAATGGGAGTAGATGATAAATTAAAGGAATTGGGGGCCAAAGATGGTGATCTAGTAAAAATCTTAGATTATGAATTTGAATTTATAAATTAAACATCTTGCTAAATCTAGTAATATAGGATAATATAATTATAAGAATAATATAAATAAAAAAGGAGTTTATAATAATGAAAAAAGAAATTACTAGATCTGCTTTTACTTTAATAGAACTATTGGCAGTTATAATTGTTATTAGCCTTTTAGTTGTGATTGTTACCCCAATTACTTATAATTTAATTAATAAAACAAAGGAAGATTCATATTTTAAATTAATTGATATTATTGAAAGTAGTGCTAGGTTATATGTTAGTCAGCATTTAGAAGAAGTTTCTCAAATTATAGAAGAAGAAGGAATTTATGAAGTATCTTTAGAAGAATTAATATCAAACAAAGTATTAAAAGCCCCATTAATTGATCCTAGAAATGATTTAGAAATACCTTTAACTAATACAGTATTGGTTATGTTTAAAAACATTGAAAATAATTCTTTATTATATTGTTATCAAGATGGAAACAGAGATTGCCCTGAACCAGCTCTACCACCTACTTTAGCTTC
>CAZBGR010000011.1:0-23159 GCA_964491535.1 uncultured Muribaculaceae bacterium | reverse complement strand
TTAAAAGACTGCTATCGGCTTGTTCACTAAAACCACCAGCCATATTTATTGCATCAATTACTCTTTTATCTTTTTCTAACATATATACATTAGGATTAATAACAGCTCCTTTAATGTCAACATAATAATAAGGAATAATTATTTCTGTTTCTTCTTTGTCATCTTCATCAATTTTAATAATATCTTCAATTGAGTTTTCTTCATTATTAAAAAAATCATCTAATTTATTAGTGGTTTTTAAATAATAAATCATCCCTCCTAATATAATTAAACTTCCTATGATTAAAAATATCTTTAAGTTCATTAACATAACCTCCTATAAAGATTATTAATCTTTAAGAGGTTGGTTTCTGCTATTTTAACAAATTTCGACGACGATAAGTATTATTTTCTATTTCTATACGTTGAACGATGGCTAAAGCGATTGTTAAATTAAAAATATAAGAGCCACCATAACTTAAGAAAGGAAGTGGAACTCCGGTAAGAGGCATAATGCCTAAAACACCAGCTAAATTAATAACGATATGAAGGAGGATATAAACCCCTATCCCATAAGCTATAATTGCTCCTCTTAAATTATAACTTCTTTTGGCTATTCTAAAGATACGATATAAAATAAAAATATATAATAAAATAATTAAAAGTCCAACTAATAAACCTAATTCTTCAACAATAACAGGAAAGATAAAGTCTGTATAAGCAGCTGGTAAATAAAGAAATTTTTGGGTACTGTTTCCTAAGCCGACTCCCCATAATCCCCCATTATTAATGGCAATAAAGCCATTACAAACTTGATAACCACTTTTTTCTTTATATCGTTGACAAGGATTTAAAAATTTAAAACGATCAGCTTGTCCCGTTTTGAAAAATTGTTGTCCATTTGACAAAAAAAATAAAAAGCTTATTAATAAGGCTCCAAAAGCAATTTGGATTATTTTATTTTTTATTTTTTTGTTTATAGGAAGTGACAAGAAAATAAAACTCATCATACTAAAAATAATAAACATAGTTCCAAAATCAGGTTGCATAAAAATTAAGAAACAAATTAAAGCTCCATATAATAAAGGTTTTAATAAAACAAGATAACTATTATCTTTTTGATATTTAGCATAATAGGTTCCTAGATAAACTATTAAGATTACTTTGGCAAATTCACTAGGTTGAAAATTGTAAAAACCAAAATCAATCCATCTTTTAGTACTATTAATAACTACCCCATAGGTAAAAATAAAAATTAAAGCTAAGATAATAATATATAAGGCTAAATTAATAAACTTTTGATAAGTATTGGTAGGAATTGATATAATAATAACTGAGCCTAACATACAGATAGCTAAGGTAATAGCATGTTTAATAAAAACAGAATAAGGATTACCATATACAGCTGCTTTAGCTGATGAGGCGCTAAAAATCATTAATAAGCCAAATAAAGCTAAAATAATGGTAATAATTAATAATTTTTTATCTGTTTTAGCTAATAATTTTTTCATTTCCCCTCCTCTATTATCATATCATAACTTTTTTCTTTTTTCAGTATAATAATTAACTTTTTAGGTATCTTCAATGGTCAATTAATCACCAATCTAATAAATTATAATAGAATAAATTAAAGGAGGTAAATAATAATGTATTCTTATAGCGGCGGCTCAGGATGTTTTAATCCATGTTGCCCTCCACCATGTCCAATGCCAAGGTTTGGTTCAGGAACAGCTATTATTTTAGTATTATTTATTTTATTAGTAATTGTTGTTGGGTGCCGTATTTGTTAATAAAGGAAAAGCAACTTTTCCTTTTTTCTCATTTATGATACAATAAGGTATGAATTTTTGAGGTGAAATAGATGTTGAAATTATCAGATATTTTAGATGAAAAGAATAAAATTCTTAGAAAAAAAAGTGAAGATGTTAATTTTCCATTAACTAAGAAAGATAAAGAAAAAATTAAATTAATGATTGAGTACCTTACTAATAGTCAAATTGATAAAATAGCTAAAAAATATAGTTTAAGACCGGGGATGGGTTTATCGGCTATTCAACTAGGAATAGCTAAACGTTATTTTGTAATTGTTCATGAACAAGCAGATAAAACTTTTAAAAAATATGTTATTATAAATCCCAAAATTATAAGTTATGCTGAAGAATTAATTTATGTAGGTAGTGGTGAAGGTTGTTTAAGTATTAATCGTAAAGTTGAAGGGATTGTTCCTCGGCAGGCTCGAATTAAAATTGAATATTTTGATGAACAAGGAAATAAACTGACTTTAAGAGCTAGAGAAGAACTAGCCGTAACTATTCAGCATGAAATTGATCATTTAAATGGACTTTTATTTATTGATCACATTGATCCTAAAAACCCTTTTAAAAATGAAGAAAGGATGAGAATGATTTAATTTTCATCTTTTTTTTAATTAAAAATTAAAAAGATGATGACTAATAAGATAATAAATAAGGTAAGAATAAGAAAAATAGTTAATTTTAAATTTTCTTTTTTCTTTAACAAGGATTTAAACATAATATCACCTTGTTTATTATATGAAATAATTAACTATTTACTTCCTCTAATTTAACGCTTACTATTTTACTAACTCCTGATTCCATCATTGTTATACCATATAAAACATCTACATATTCCATGGTTTTTTTTTGATGAGTAATAACAATAAATTGCGTTTGTTTTTTAAAATTAGAAATAAAATTAACAAATTCAAGAATATTAATTTCATCTAAAGCCGCTTCCACTTCATCTAATAAGCAAAAAGGAACTGGTCTTACTTTTAGAATAGCAAATAATAAAGCTAGGGCGGTTAAACTTTTTTCACCACCAGATAATAAAGAAAGATGATCTATTTTCTTTCCTGGGGGAAGAGCTATAATATCAATTCCGGTAGTTAAAATTGAATCTGGTTCTGTTAGTTTTAGTTCGGCTTTACCACCTTTAAATAACTGTTTAAAGATTAATTTAAATTGTTCATTTACCTCTTTGAAGGTTTTACTAAATAATTTAATCATGATTAAATCCATTTCTTTAATAATGTTTAATAAAGTATCTTCAGCTTTTAATAAATCATTTTTTTGATTAGTTAAAAAAAGATAACGGCTATTAAGTTGTTCATATTGCTCAATAGAACCTAAATTAACAATTCCTAATTCATTAATAGAGGATTTTAATTGATTAACTTTAGCTTTAGCTTCTTTTTCTTTAATTGTTAAAAAGTAACTTTGTTTAGCTTTTTCAAAAGTTAATTTATATTCTTCATTTAAATGATTTAATAAATTATCTAGTTTTACATCTAGCCGATTAACTCTTATTTCTAAGTTCTTTAAAGTTTGTTCTTTAATTTTTAAAGTATTTAGATCAGCCTTTAAAGTTTCTTCTAAATTATCTATTTTGACTCTTTGTTTTTGATTTTTATTAGTTAATAATTCAATTTCATGAACTAGTTTATCTCGTTGATTAATAATTTGATAATAATCTTTAAGAATATCCTTTTCTTCTTGATCTAAATCTTGATTTAAAGTATTAGTCATTCCTTTTAATTTAAGCTTAAGTTCTTCCTTTTTACAATTATATTCAGTTAAGAGTTTATTTTTATGAATAATAATTTGTTCTAAAGAAAGATATTCTTCATTTAATTTTGTTTGCTTAGCAATATCTTTCTCTAAATCAAGGTTTAAATCGTTTAATTTAGCTTGTAAATGGTTCAGCTCTTCCTCACAATCAAATAACAATCTTTGTTCTTCTTTTAAAAGATATTGTTCATTTAAGAGTGTCCCTTCTTTTTTTAAACGGCCCCCCGTAATTGAACCACCAACATGTAATAATTCACCATCTAAAGTAACTATCTTATAGCGATAATTAATAATTTTAGCTAATTGATTAGCTGCTTTAATATTATCAACGACAATAACATTACCCAATTGATTTAAAATAATATTTCGATAAATTTCATCATAAGTAACTAAATTAGCTGCTATATCAATAAAAGAAGGCTGATTTTTAAGTTGTTGATAAGTAGTGTTATCAATAGCTTTAGGTTTAATAATATTTAATGGTAAAAAAGTTGCTCTACCTAATTTTTTTTCTTTTAAATAACTAATTGCCTCTTTAGCTTTATCTTCATTATCAACTATAATAAATTGATTACTTGCCCCTAAGGCAATATCAATAGCCTCTAAGTAATCATCCTCCATTTTAATTAAGTTTCCTATAACATTATGAATACCTTTTAATTTAGGATTACTTAAAATAGCTTTAACTGGATAAGAAAGACGATTTTGTTGCTCAATTGATTGTTCCAAGAGCTCTTTCTTATATTTTAAGGCTATTGTTTTTTTTATGAAATCATTAATTTTATCTTTTAATTCTTCTTTAGCTTGGAGCTTTTCAGTTAAAATTAATTGCTGATGTTTTATCTTATCTTTCAAATCAGTTTGTTTTTTTAATTTATCTTTAAGTTGGGGTTTTAATAAGTCAAGCTCACTATTTATCTTTAATTGTTCTTCCTTTAATAATAATAGTTGGTGATGAAGCTTAGGGTTATCATCTTGATATTGTTTTCGTTCAATAATTAAATTCTTTTGGCCACTAATTTTTTCAGCTTGACTACTTAGAGAAACTAACTCTTTTTCTAGTTGATGTAATAAATCATTATCTTTTATAAAATTAACTTTATCTTCTTCTAAAGTAGCTTGCTTTTTAAGCTCTTCATTTTTAATAGTTATTAAATCTTCTTTTAATCTTTCTATTTTCTTTTTACTTTGTTGATAATCATTATTTAAATAATCTATTTCATTAACAATTAAACTAATTTCTATTTCTTTTAATTCTTCTTTAAGGACTAAAAATTGATTAGCTTTTGTTTTTTGATCAGCAAGTGGTTCTAATTGATTATTTAATTCGATCATAATATCATTAAGGCGGTTAATATTATCATGAGTTTTAGTTAATTTAAGAAGGGCTTTTTCCTTTCTTTTTTTATATTTTAAAACGCCGGCTACTTCTTCAATTATAATTCGTCTTTCATTTGCTGAATTATTAATAATAGATTGAATTTGATCTTGGGCAATAATATTATAAGCTTCTTTAGTTAACCCAGTATCAATCATCAAATTAGTTAAATCCTTTAAACGACAACGTTGGTTATTTAAATAATATTCATTATCGCCATTTTGATAAACAATTCGTTTAATAGCTAATTCATCTTCTTCAATCTTTAAATAATAATCACTATTGTCAAAAATCAAAGTAACGGCTGCATAAGAAGCTGGTTTTCTTGATTTACTTCCTGAAAAAATAACATCACTCATTGTTGCATCTCCTCTAAGTGATCTTATTGATTGTTCTCCTAAGACCCATCTAACAGCATCGACAATATTACTTTTTCCTGCTCCATTAGGTCCTACAATCCCTGTTATGCCTTGCTTAAAATTAAGTTTTATTTTATTAGCAAATGATTTAAAGCCATCAATTTTAATTTCTTTTAAATACATAATCATCTTCCTTATAATATTTTTTTAAGTAAAGCGTTTTTAGCTGCTTCTTGTTCAGCTTCTCTTTTTGATTTAGCTATCCCTACTCCATATTTAAAACCATCAATTTTAACTATTACGGTAAATTTTCTATTATGTGATGGTCCTATTTGGTTTATAACTTCATACTCAATTTTATGGTGATGAACTTGTGCTAATTCTTGAAGAGATGATTTATAATCATAAAAAAAGTCGATTTTATTATCTTCAATAATAGGGATAATAACCCTTTTAACAAATGATTTTACTTGATTTAAGCCTTGATCTAAGTAAAGAGCTCCTATAAAAGCTTCAAAAGTATCAGCCAAAATAGCTCTTTTAAATTGCCCGCCACTAGCTTTTTCTCCCTTACCTACTTTAATATATTTATTAAAATTTAAACTTAAAGCATACTCTGATAAAGCCTTTTCGCAGACATAACGGGCTCTTAATTTAGACATTTTGCCTTCTTCTAAATTAAATTTTTGGTAAAGATATTCGCTGATGATTAAATCTAAAACAGCATCACCTAAAAATTCTAACCGCTCATAATTGTTTTTTAAGCCTTGTTCATTACAAAAAGAAGAATGAGAAAAGGCTTGTTCATATAATTGTTTATTATTTGTTATAATGTTAAATTTTTTTAAAATTTCCATTTTGCCACCAATACTATTATAATCGAAAAAGAGGCCAAAAGGCATCTTTTGATTGTATTTATCTAATTTTATTAATTTATTTTTTACTATCTAATTTTTTAATTACTTCTTCCGAAGCATCAATTACATTTTCTAAAACTTCTTTAGCTGCTTTTTGTAATACTGGAGTGCCCTTATCTTTAGCTAAATTCCATAAATCTTCAGTTTTAGTTTTTAGCCTTTTAGCTTTATCTTTAGCTATTTTAAAAACTTTTTCACGATCTAAGTCTTCTAAATCATTTTTTATATCATCAATTTTAGTTTCAAACTTTTCTTTTAATTCATCTAGATCGATATCCTTTACTTTTTTTATTAACTCTTCAAGTTTTTGTTTTAAAACCTTTCTTGTTTCACTGCCTTTAGCAGGTGCAAATAAAAGTCCTAAAGCAGCTCCTAGCATTGCTCCCAACCAAAACTTACCTGTTTTCTTTTTTTGTTTACTCATTTTCATTTTCCTCCTTATTTTTATTATATTTCTTTTTAAATATTTTTATTATAAAATTACTAATTATGTTGGCAATTTTATCACTTAAATTAGAAATTGAATCTGTAAGACTATCAATAGCCTTAAAAATACCATTTAGAGATTTTATTTTATATATTAAATCCTCAAAAATAGTTTTGATATTATTAAGTAATTTAATTGTTTTTAAGCCAATAATAATTAAGATAATTAATAAAATAATAGCTAAAATATTTAATATTATTGGTAATAAATCGGTTAACCAAACCATTAATTCAACTCCTCTTCTTCAACATTTTCATACATACTGTCAATTAAAGTATAAAAGTCTTGTTCATCAGTACTTTCTAATAATTCATCAATTGATTTTATTCTTACCTTATCATCAAGAGTTGTTTGTTTATTATCAACCTCCTCTTTTAAATTATCAATATTTTTAAATAAATCAAGTTCTCCTTCATCTATTTGATGAGTTTGATCTTTTTCCTCTAACTTATGTTTTTTGTTTTCTGCTTTAGGTTGTTGATAAACCTTATTGATAACAGAATCTATATTAATCCGGCCCTTTTTATCATAAATTTTTTCCCTCGCTTGTGATTTATTATCATCAATTAGAGGTTCTATAACGCCGTATATGGGAGAAATAATAGGAGAAGGGATAAAAATTTTACGTTCTTGAATAGTTAAAGATTCACTCTTAATTTTAGTATTCTCTATTTCTAATACATTTACTCTTTTATGCTGCTGCTCAACTAAATCTTCTTCTTCAAAAATAATGGGGAATTTAAAAGTAGATTCAGCTTTAAATAATTCCCTTTCACTAATCCCATCGTCATTTTCTTTTTCTTCTTTAAGAGAAGAGGGTTTCTCTTTGTTAATTATTTTAGGGGGTTCCTTTTTTTTATCTTTAGAATCTGATATTTCAATTTCTTCATCATCATAAAAAAAGTTTTTAATTTTATCAATTATCTTCATTTTTTCACCTTCTATTCCATAATATTTTGATCAAGATTAATATTTGTTCCTTCTTCTTCGATACAAGGTTCTACACATACATCATATTGATTAGCATAATCTAAAAAATTACTTTTCTTACCTTTGTTTTCAAAAATATCAACCCTTTGCTCATTAAAACTTAAACTATCTTTATCAAACATTAATTTAATAACTTTTTGATTAAAAGTTACTGAAGATAGAATATAACTTAAATCTATAATAGCATTTTCAATATCCTTTTTCCTAACTAAAGTTTCAATTATTGCATAATTATACATCATTTCAATAAAATACCAATCATTTATTTTGTTTATTTCCAAATAACCTTTATTACGATAATTTAACTCTTTAGAAAAATAAGATTCTTTATTAGGTTGATAATTTATTTGTTTCTTAAAATAAAAACTAGCAATATCAACATATAAATAATAAAGATTATTTCGAGCAGCTAAAGTATCATTATAATTTAAGTTATCAATCAAAATTACTCCTTTAGGTAAATAATATTTATATCCTTTAGATGTTTGATTAATAAGCTTATGATTAGTTAATAAGATTAAATCCGTAAGTTCCTCTATATTATTTGTTTCAAGCTTAGAAATAGTGCAACCTGTAAATGAAAGGATTATTATTAATAAAATGATAATTCTCTTCATAATTCACCTACTCTTTTTATATTATATCATGGATAATAAAAGTATTAAAGAAAATCAAGGAAGGCTTAGGGAATTATTATTATCTTATTAGTCTCTTTAAATTCATCACAATTATAACACAAATATAAATTTTTAGCTAGCAAATGTTTCTCTTTAAATAGTCTTCTAGGATTAAGTAATTATCCTTTTTCTTTAAAAGCTTCTAAACAATAGATTTTTTTCTTAAGTGCTAAAAATTTAGTTTCATATTCAGTAACTATATTATCATTTAAAAGCTTATAGTTAATAACTTTAAGTAAATAATGATTCTTGTTTAATTCCTTAATAGTATAATCAAATAAAGCTTTACTATCAGTTTTTAAATAAATTTTGTGATTACCTTTAAATAGTAAATGATACTTTTTTAAAAAGATATCATTTACTAATCTTCTTTTAAAGTGTTTAAGTTTAGGCCATGGATCCGGGAAATTAAGATAAAGACTAGTTATTTCCTCAGCAAAGAAATTGTTAATATCATTAGCATCACCTATTATTAATTTTAGGTTATTTATATTATGAGGGCCTATTTTTTTAAGAGCTTGGGCCATAATAGATTCATTTTTTTCAAGGCCTATAAAATTAAGATGAGGATATTTTATAGCTTTTGTTAAAATAAAATCACCTTTCCCCATTCCTATTTCAAGATGAATCTTATTTTTATTTAAAAATAAACTCGACCACTTTCCTTTATATTGTTTAGGATCTGTGATGATTGAAGGGGCTTCTTTAATAATACTTTTATTACTATTTCTTCTTCTAAATCGCATCTTATCACCTATTTTATTATACAACAGCCTAAACCAAAAATAAACTAAAGCATATATTATCTTGAAAGATAAGGAGGAAAATATGAATCCAGATAGAAATATATTTCCAGCTATGCCACCTATGCCCGGCATGATGCCTCAGTTTAATCAAGGAAGTCAAGTAATGCCTGGCATGATGCCTCAGTTAATGCCATCACCAATTATGTCACCCTCATCAACTATTGACATGATGCCCACTTCAAATATTAATCAACTAAATGAACGATTAACTATCTTAGAAAGACAAATTAACAAATTAGAAACAAGGGTTAGTAGATTAGAAGCCCCTTTAGCTACTAAAGGGCAATCAGGAATGATGCCAACTACCCCTTTTCAAACTAAACAATTAACAGATGATTCTCAAACTTGCCCATATCAAACTTCGATGCAAATGATGTAAAAACTCAAGAATTTAATCTTGAGTTTTTTAATAATTATTAACGTTTAAGTTTTTTTTCTTTTAACAGTGGTTGATATTGTTTATCATTTAAAGCTTGTAAAGTAGTATCCATTAATAAATTATAATTAGCTACTAATGAATTAGGTTTATGATGATAATCATCTTGACCAAAAGGGACAAAATAAATGTTTTTAGTATTATATAATTTCATTATATTTGTTCCATTAAGACCTAAACCATCATTAGTTGATATAGCAATAACGATAGGTTTATTATTTCTAAGGGTTGCTTTAGCACTCATAGTAATACAACTATCAGTTATGCCATTCGCTAATTTAGCAATAGTATTACCAGTTGCCGGTGCAATAATTAATACATCCAATGGTTCAATTGAACCAAAACGTTCTGCTTCAATTATATTAGTTATTACTTCTTTGTGACAAATCTCCTCTATTTTTCTTTTTATATCTTGACCACGGCCAAATCTGGTATCTTTATTAATGACAGATGGTGAAGCAATAGGAATAAGATCATATCCTTCTTCAGCTAATAAAGCCATTTCTATTAAAGCTTCTTTAATATTACAAAAAGAAGAAGTTATGGCAAAGCCTATTTTAGTTATTATAATCACCCCCTAATACTTTTTTTATTTTTTTAGCTAAAATCAAACCTGCTGTTTTAGGAGCTATTAAACCAGGAATACCTAATAATTTTTTATAATCTAATTTTAATAATTCAGCATAATTAAAATCAATGCCATAAGGAAAAGAAGCTATATCTAACAAATAAGCTTGTTTATTAACTACTTCTAAATACTTTTTATCTAAGATTAAAGAAGGGACAGTATTAATAATAATATCGCAAGTTTCTAAAGTTTCTTTCATCTTTTGATAATCATTAGTAAAGATAAAATTTATATTTTTAGCTTTTAATAATTCATTATTTCTTGAGACTTTTGTGCCTACGGTAACTTTAGCCCCCAAAGCTATTAAAATTTCAACTAAAGGTTGACCGACATTTCCATAACCTAATACTAAAACTTTAGCTTGATTAATTGTGTAATCAGTATGAATGATTAAATCACTTATAATCCCTTCAATAGTAGGAACACTATTTTCTTTTGTTACCTCTTGATCATTCATCATTATAATAGCTTCTTTATTCGCTAAAGCTAACATCTTTTTTAAAGCTTTACTCTTTACTCCACTAAAAATTAAAACATCCTTTTTGGTATTTAATAATAAGTCTTCTGTTAACATAATAGTTTCTTTACTAAAATTAGTTTCAATAAGTCCATTATCTAACACTCCACTAACTGGAAAGATAATAACTTGATAATCTTCTAATTTGATTTCAGATAACTTTTTATTATTAGTATTATTAATAGTAATATTATCATAACCGACTGTTTCTATTTGATATTTGTTTTTTAATTCCTCAATAATAGATAATTGCCTTTTATCGCCACCTAAAAATAATATCTTTATCTTTCTCACTCCTAATCATCTTATTTTATGATTAATTTATCTTTTTGTTATTATTATCACAAATAAACTTTAAACATAAGATAAGATGGAGATGATTTTAATGGGCGGGATAGTAGGCTGGTTAAATAATAAAGAAAAGATTATTAATCATCAAACCCAGTTAATTAAAATGACTAACACTTTAATTAAGAGGGGTCCTGATGAGGTTGGTTATTATTTTAGTAATCATGCTCTTTTAGGACAAAGAAGCTTATTAATTAAGAAGATAAAAGGATTTAAACAACCTTTTTCCTATAAAAATTATACAATTATTTATGAGGGGACGCTTTATAATGTTAAATCTTTAAAAGAAACTCTTCTTAATTTAGGTTATCATTTTAAAACATCTTCTGAAGAAGAAGTGTTATTAAAGGCTTATCTTCAATATCAAGAAAAAGTATTAACTAAATTAAATGGCGTATTTGCTTTTGCAATCTATGATGGTAAAAGTTTATTTATGGCTAGGGATCCTTTGGGAGTAAAACCTTTATTTTATTTAAAGAAAAAGAATCATTTTTTATTAGCCTCAGCTTTAAAAGCTCTATTGGCTAGTGATATTATAGAGCCTATAATTGATAAACATTCATTAAGAGAACTATTAGCTTTAGGGCCATCAAAAACTCCTGGTCAGGCCATCTTTAAAGGCATTTTAGAATTAAAACCAGCTCATTATTTAAGATATAAAAAGAATAAAATCATTATTAGACGTTATTGGAAATTAAAAAACAAACCATTTAAAGATTCTTTTGAACAATGTACAAAGAAAATAAAAGAAATGGTAGAAAATTCAATAAAGGAACAATTCTCATCAGCTGTTAAATTTGCTACTTTTTTAAGTGGTGGTTTAGATTCAAGCATTATCAGTGCTGTAGGTAGTCAAGAATTAAAAAAAGAAAACAAAAAATTAACTACTTATTCAATAGATTATCAAGAAAATGATAAACATTTTAAAAGTAATGATTTTCAAGTTTCTCAAGATAAATATTATATTGATTTAGTAATTCAAAAATTCAATCTCAATCATCAATTTAAAATAATTGATCAAGTTACTTTAGCAACTTATTTAAAAGAAGCTATGATTGCTAGAGATTTACCAGGAATGGCTGATATTGATTCTTCCCTTTATTGGTTAAGTAAAGAAGTAGCTAAAAAACAAAAAGTAATTTTAAGTGGTGAGGGAGCTGATGAAATATTTGGCGGTTATCCTTGGTTTCATTCGAAAAACAAACCAAAAGATTATTCATTTCCTTGGATGAAAAACTTAAAAGAACGTTCTAATTTATTAAAAAAGGATCTTAAAAGAAAATTAAAATTAGAATGGTATGCTAAAAAACAAAAAAGAAAAACTTTAAGAGAAGTCCCTAAAACAAAAAACAAAAAAGAAAGATATTATAGAAACCTTTTTTATCTTAATATGATTTGGTTTATGCCAACTTTATTAGAAAGAACAGATAAAATGACCGCTCATGCTTCACTTGATGCTAGGGTACCTTTTGTAAATCAGGAATTAATTGAATACTTATGGAATGTCCCTTGGTCTTATAAAAATCATCAAGGTCAAGAAAAAGGTTTATTAAGAGAAGCTTTTAAAGACTTATTACCTAAAGAAATCATTGAAAGAAAAAAGAATCCTTATCCAAAAACTCATCATCCTACCTATGCTACTTTAGTAAGTAATTTGTTAAAAGAAAGATTAAATAATAAAGATTCTATTTTATATAAATTATTTGATCTAAATAAGATAAAAAATTTAATTAAAAGTAAAGGAAAAAGCTATTCTAAACCTTGGTTTGGACAATTAATGACTGGACCTCAATTAATAGCTTATCTTTATCAATTAGATTTATGGGCAGAACATTATAAGATAAAACTAAAATTATAAAAAAGAATAAATAATTATTCTTTTTTATAATTGAATTAATAACTTAATCTTGGTAGCGACGGGGAGACTCGAACTCCCGACCTTTCGGGTATGAGCCGAACGCTCTAGCCAGCTGAGCTACATCGCCAAAACATTAATTTTTATAATAATAGTATACCATGGATAAAGTTCTTTGTATAGGATGAAAATTAAGTTATCTTTGCTTTATAGGGTTAATTTTTATCATTTAATTAAAATCATTGTACCAAAGCTTAACCAATTAGGTTTTAAAATAAGTAACAACCCAATTATAATCATTAAAATACCTCCAATAAGATGAGATAATTTACTATATTTAGATGATATACCAGTTAGATTAAGAGTTGTCATTGCTATTGTAAAAACAATTAAATCATCTAGTAAGAAAAAGAAAATATATAATAATATATAAGCCAGATAAGAAAAAGAAGATAAATCATTAAGCGCTAATACTTGAATATAAGCTAAAGGAAGACCAGCTGAACACATTAATTCAATAAAATTAATCGAAATAGCTAAACCGATAATACCAATTAATGCTAAAGAAAATTGTTGTTCCTTAGTAAAGTTTTTAATTTGGTTAAAAATCTTATTTCTTTTAGTTTCATTAATTACTTGACATCCTTCTTTTGGTTGTTGATAAGCTAATTTTAAATTAACAAGCCCTCCACCCACTGCTATTAAAGCAATAAGCAATCTAATTATAAAAATTGAACTAATAAAATGAGTTAAATTTAACCAAGCTAGCATAAAAAGAAAATAGATAAAAGCAGAAGTAATTAGAAAAGCTAAACCTAAAATCCATCTTCTTTTATGATTTTTCATCGTAATTAACATACTAATTAAAAACAATAATACCCACATTGCACAAGGATTAAAGCCATCAATTAAACCTATAATAATAGTAATTACAGGTAATGAATAATTTTTAAGGAAGATATCACCTATTATTGGTAAGGTTATTTTTTTATCATCCTTTTGGTTTAAATAATTATCGTTATTTAGAACTTCGTTATTATTATCTTCTTCATTATTTAAAATCTCGTTATTATCTTTTTGATTTTGATTATCTTGATTAATAATTCCTAGTTTTTTTCCTACTATATCATCATAATCGTGATTTGAATAATATTCAATGGTTCTTTCAATTGAATGAAGTTGATAATCATTAAAACCTTCAAATACTTCTCGACCTATGACTGTAAACGGAATTCCTCTAACCTCTTTATCTAATAGGTTTGCAATTTCTTTAAGTAATTGACTGTTTTGAAGATTATAATTAACTTCATAATCATATATTTTTAAATTATCATAATCTTCAGCTAATTTAATTAAAGCGTCTTGTTCATGTTTACAATGGGGACACCCTATTCCCCAAAAGAAATATAAATTAACTTCGTTTAAAGCTCCAACTGTTAATGGCCAAAAGAAAAAAAAGAATAATATAATTAATAATAATTTTTTCATTTAATCACCTTTTATCATTTATTTTTATATTCATTAATTAACGATAATAATTTTTTCTTTGATGGTTCACCACTTAACCTAAATAATTCTTGATTTTTTTTATTTATAAAAATAAAAACGGGTAAAACATCACTTACTTGCCACTTATTAACTATTTCTTTATCTTCATCATAATCAAAATAAATAGTTTTTAACCATGGCAATTCTTGTTCAATTTCTTTCCACCTAGATCTCATTATTAAACATCCAGGGCACCAAACAGCTCCAAATTTTAATACTTTCATAAATACTCCTTCTTGATTATCTTTTTTTATTTTTTTCATTAATTTTATTATTAAAACAATTAACTATCTTCAACCCATTAAATGTTACTTCATAAACAATATCTGCTACTTCATTAATAAATTCACGATCATGGGAAATACCAAAAATAGTACCTTTATAATTAGCTAATACTTCTCTTATTACCGGGTTAGATAAAGGGCTTAAATTACGAGTTGGTTCATCAAGTAATAATACATTGCATTTATCTAATATCATTTTTAATAATAATAATTTAGCTTTTTGACCTCCACTTAAATCATTTGTTAAAGAAATCATTTCTTCATTAGTAAATTTCATTCTCCCCATTAAACTTCTAGCCTTAGTTATCGCTTCTTTTTCTTCTTTAGGACAAATAAAATTAAGAGCAGTAAGGTTTGGGTCAATTAAATCCTCATAATTTTGAGGCATATAGCCTACTTTTATATCAATTCTATTTTTAATTTCGTTATATATATATTTTAAAAGAGTTGTTTTACCAATTCCATTTTTACCAATTAAAATCACATGAATAGGTCCATAAATTTTTAAATCAATATTGTTAATCAATATTTTATTATCTATCATTAATTTAGGGATATTTAAATCAATAATACATTTTCCATTAGGAATATAAATATCATTATTAAAATCAAAATTAATCGCTTCTTCTACATCTGGAATATCTAAAAACTCATTACTTTCTTTATTAATTCTTTTTTCTTGAGATTTTAAAGCTTTCATTTTCTTTTTTAATAGCTTTGCTCCATGAGGATCTGCTCGAGTTATTGTCTTTTGTTGATAATCTACTTTTTGATATATTTTACGCCATTCTTCCATTTTAATTTGATAATCAGCTCGTTGCTTTTTAGCAATTTGTTTTTGCTTTTTTATTCCCCCTAATCTTTTTTCAATGTAATCTCGATAACCCATTTTCTCAATATTATGTTTAGCAGATCGTTTTCTTTTTATTTGTTCTAAATGAATAATAACATTAGCGGTTCTTTCTAATAGTGTTTCATCATGGGATACAAACATAATAGGTATGTTACTTAATTTAATAAATTCTTCCAACCATTCTAAAGTTTCAATGTCTAAATCATTAGTTGGTTCATCTAGTAGTAAAACATCATTATTATTAATAATTAGTTTCGCTAATTGTATTTTAACCTTTTCACCACCTGATAAAGTATTAATTAACTGTTCACTATCTAATAAATCTAAATTAATTTTAAATTTAGATAAAATAGATGATGCTTGTGCTAAATCTGTATAACGATCATAATCAATTTCATCATTTGAATTGTTTTTTAAAAAGAATTCAAAAACAGGGGTATTATCCCAAAGGTTGTTTAATTGTTGTTCTAGAAATCCTATTTTTAAATTTCTTTTTATAACTTCTCCTTCATACCAACAATAATCATCTATTAATTTATTATTATAAATAAATTTTAATAAGGTACTTTTACCATTGCCTTCTTCTCCAATGATCGCTACTTTATAACCCTTATTTAAAACAAAATTAAAATTATCAATTATAAATCGATCATTTTTTTTAATTTTAATTGATACATTTCTTAATTCTAACATTTAATTCCTCTTTTCTTTAAAGTAATTAATAATTAAAATTTCTTTATTTATTTTTTCTAATAATTCCTTTTTACAATAAATAGATTTTATATTATTGTTTAAAATAAATGATTCAAATCGACACCCAGTATGACACAAAGGTAAAAAAGCACATTTTTTAGTTAAACCTTTTTCATAATTATCTAAAAATAAATAGTTTAATTTTTTTATTTTTTTAGTTAATATATTCCCTATTTTAAAACTTTCCCGACCAACACCACTGATACATTTTCCCAAATTTCCATTTGGTTCAATTACCATAGAGTGTTTTAATTTAGCAGTACACATGCCATCAAAAGAAAACATATTAGGCATTTTGTATCCTAAATCATAGGCAGTTTTGTATAATTTAATATAGTAATTTAGAAATTCACTTTCTTTAATACCATGAATATTTATATATTTATTAGCTTTTGATGTATTAATAGTTTTAGTAATTAATCCAAATGATAAAGTTATCTTTTTTATATTAAATCTTTTTTTAATATATTTTAAAAGCTCAGGGATGGCATTAACATTATTAAGGTCATAATTTATCCTTAAATTTAATTTTTTAATTTTTTTATTTGCGAAAATATAATCTAAATTATCAATTATTTTTTTAAAAGTTCCTTCATTATTGTAGAGCATTCTTCTTTGGTTATGAATTTGTTCAGGACCATCTAAAGTTATTTGTAGCCTTTTAAAATTATATTTTGTTATAAAATCAATTTTTTCTTTATTAAAATTAAAACCATTAGTAGTTAAAAAAACTTTGTATTTAACTTTATTTTGTTTAAAAACTTTATTTATTTTTTTTAAAAGTATTTTAACATTAGGCCAGTTAGTAGTAGGTTCTCCTCCGGTAATTTCAACAGTAGATTCTTTGATCTTGTTTTTAACAATATAATCTTCAATATAATCAATAATTTTTTCTATATTTTTTTTATTTAAAGAGGAATTATGGATTCCTAATTGATAACAATAGGGACATTTAAAATTACATCCAGTAGTAGCTAAAAAATGCAATCCCAAAAAACGACTATTATTCCATTCTTTTAATAATAAGGATATAAACTTTTTCTTTTCATTGATATTCTTGTCAATCAAAAATTCCATTTGAATTAAATTGTTTGTAACTTTATTAATAAGAGTAGTTGGTAAATCATTATTTATTTTTTTTAATTCATCATTATTTAAAATAACTATAGCATGATTTAAAGTGTTATATAATAAAATTTTATTATTTTTAAAAACTTTATAAATGAACATTGACCATTTCATATTTTAATTCCTTACTTTTATAAAACTTGAATTTCAATCATGTTTTTACAAAAGGGAGAAATAATGTCTCCCTTTTATAAATTATTTCCTTGAAGAACAACAACTATCTTTATGAAAG
The DNA here is from genome assembly GCA_964491535.1 of uncultured Muribaculaceae bacterium. Classification (GTDB taxonomy): domain Bacteria; phylum Bacillota_I; class Bacilli_A; order RF39; family UBA660; genus CAZBGR01. The sequence continues at coordinate 5,394 of CAZBGR010000011.1, read as the reverse complement.
GAAAGATGACCTTTAATTAAAGATTTTCTTTTAAAAGGTTTGTGAATTACTTTCATTCTTGTCCTCCTTAAATATAATTATATCATATTTTATTATTTTTTCCTCTTTTTAGTTTAATGCAATAATATAAATTATCTTTAGGATTAATTAATCTTTTAGTTTTTTTTTGTTATGTTGTTTAAATTTTATTAGATGAGAATTTAAAAAGATAAAGAGGCAAAAAAATAAAAAAACTTTAATGTTATTAATAAATAATATGCCAATTAATATTATGATTACTTTTATTAAATTAGTTGTTATTTCATAAATAACTAAATATGAAGGAAGATGAAAGTCTTTACCTAACATATAAATATTACTCATAATAGCAGTCATATGCATTCTTGAAATTAGACCTTCAAAAAAGGCAATCGCTAACATGAAATAAAGATTAGTAATATTTAATTTAAACATTAAAATAGTTCCTAATAAAATGATTGCTAAACGAAGGTGATTTTTATGTTCTTTATCCATTTTTTTAGCAAAAAAGTAAACAAAAATAATTGAAGCTATTCCGATTAGGGCATTAATGATTCCTATATATCGATAATTATTAGCAATCTTCAAATAAATGAATAAAGGAAAAAAAATAACCATTAATTGTCTAGCTTGATCTAATCCAATTAACAATAAGTTTTCTTTGGGGATATTAAATAAAGTTCTCTTTACCATTAATGGTTGGTAATTTGATTTCTCTTTTATAAAGAATAAAGGGATAATACTAATTAAAATTATTCCGGAAATAATAATAGTTAAGATCTTAAGTCCCCATAATTCAATAATTAAAGCACCTAAATAAGCACTTGGAATTAAGGCTAATTGAGTAGCAATAACCATATAGCCTATTTGATTACTCATTTCTTTTTTAGTTAAAGAAAAAATTCCATAATAATGTCTTCCAGCCCAGTAAGTTTGTAAAAATAAAGAAAATAATAAAGCTAGTTTAATTAAACAAAAGAAACTATTATTAATTATGGAAACTAAATAAAAGCTAAGGCCTAAAAAGAAAGCACTAATAATTAATAAGCTCTTAAAGCCTATTTTTATAGCTAATAGGATAATAAAGTAATAAGTTATGATTATAAAACTAAATTTAATAAGAAAAAAAGTGAAAATATGGGTTAAAGTAAATCCTTGATTATAAAGAATAATCGGAATATAAAAATCTGCTAAGGAAGAAGCCAAAACAGATAAAAAAACAAATAAATTATATTTCATATTATCAGTCATTTTAAATCACCTTTTTTAGTATGGCCTAAAAAGAGATGGTTATGGTAGTGATTACTAAATATAATAAAAGCTTAATTTTATTTTAAATCAAGCTTTTAAATAATTATTTATTTAAAATTAAATTTTATTTGGTTTCCTTTTTAGGATTTTTTTTAACAAGATCATAATGCTCTTTAATTTTAGTTTCTAACTCTTTCATTAACTTTTCATTTTTCTTTAAAAAGCCTTTTACACTTTCTTTACCTTGACCTATTTTTTGACCTTGATAAGAATACCAAGCTCCGCTTCTCTCAATGATTTTTAAATTACTAGCTAAATCAATAATCTCTCCTTCTTTACTTATTCCTTCGCCATAAATCATATCCACACTAGCGGTTTTAAAAGGTGGGGCCACTTTGTTTTTTACTATTTTAATAGTTGTTTTATGGCCAATTATATTATCACCTTGTTTGATTTGTTCACCTTTTCTAATATCCATTCTAATAGTAGAATAAAACTTTAAAGCTCTCCCTCCTGGGGTTACCTCAGGATTACCAAAGAAAACCCCTACTTTTTCTCTTAATTGATTTATAAAAATAACAATCGTATTAGTTTTATTAATTGCTCCTGATAATTTTCTTAAAGCTTGACTCATTAATCTAGCTTGTAAAGCTACATGAGATTCTCCCATTTCCCCACTTAATTCTAATTGAGGGACTAAAGCTGCTACTGAATCAATAACAACGACACTTATCATTTCACTACGAACTAAAGCTTCACATATTTCTAAAGCTTGTTCTCCTGTATCTGGTTGTGATAATAATAAATCATCAATATTAACTCCTAATTTAGAAGCATATACTGGATCTAAAGCATGTTCAGCATCAATAAAAGCAGCTCTTCCACCTTCCTTTTGTATTTGAGCAATCATATGTAGAGCCACCGTTGTTTTACCACTTGATTCAGGACCAAAAACTTCTATAATTCTTCCTTTAGGTAAACCTCCTACTCCTAAATTAATATCAAGCGTTAAAGAACCGGTTGATGATACATCTACTTTAACTTTACTACCTTCACCAAGTTTCATTAAGGCTCCTTTACCAAATTGTTTTTCAATATCCGCAATAATTTGATCTACTATTTTATCTTTTTCTTTTACCATCTTTCTTCCTCCTAACATTCTTATTTTACTATATAATATTTTAAAAAGCAATACCCTTTTCGTACATTTGTTTGTTAATATTGCAAACCTAATTTAACTAAAAAGAAAAAACATCTAAAGAAGAAGATGTTTTTAGTAATAAAAGTTAGAAGATTAATTATTTTTTGCTTTTATCAAAGATTAAATTTTTATTTAATTGATAATATTGAACCCCAGAAATAATAGCTAAGATAGTAGCACTAATCAATAGAAAATCAGCCATTTGAATATTCCAAAGTTCAAATGGTAAGTTATAAAAGAAAGTTAAAATAACGCCAAAAGTTAACAAATTAAATTTAATTTTTCCTAAATTCATAGCGGCCACTACTTTACCTTTGTTAGCAGTAACCATTCTAATTAAATCAACTAAAGTATCACGACTAATAATAATAACCGGAATAAGAGCGCTAATAAAATTAGCTGAGGCTAAAATAATTAAAGCAGTATTAACCAAAATTTTATCTGCAATTGCATCAAGAAATTTACCTAAATCAGTAGTTTGATTATATTTCCTAGATACATAGCCATCAAAAAAGTCAGTTAAAGAGGCTATTCCAAAAATAACACCAGCTATTAAATATTTAGTATCAATAAGAATTGAATTTATAAAGTATTTAGGAAAATAGATATTAACGGTATAAAAAGGAAACAATAATAAACCAATTAAAACAATGGCTAAGATAATTCTAAGACAAGATAATTTGTTAGCTAAATTCATATTTATCACAACCTTCTTTTTAAAATCCAATTACATCTTTAATTATAAAACAACCAACGATAATAATTAAAACAAATAGTATCCAAATAATTACTTTTATTAACCAAGATGTTTTTTTAAATTCAATAGTATATGGAGAAATAATCTTTTTTAATTGTTTTTGTTCTTTCTTTTTTTCTTCATTAGCTTTTGCAATTTCTAAAGCAGGTATTTTAGATGTAACTCCAAAAACAAATTCATCATATTCATCTTCTATTTTTTCATATTCTAATCCTAAATATTTAGCATAATCACTTATAATTTGTTTTAAATTAAAAATTTCTTTTAAAGCTTGATAATTACCTTTTTCTAAATGTTTTAAAAGAGATGTTTTTAGGTTTAAATCATTAGCTACTTCATCAATTGAAAGTTCCATTTCTTCTCGGATTTGCTTTAACTTATCCCCTATTTCTTGCAAAGTATCACCTCAATTTAATAAAAGCATCTTCTAAGCCATGTTCTGTCTCTTTAATAAAGAGGGCAAATATTTATCTATGTTTCCATCCTTCGCTTAGTTCATTTCCTAATTGAAGGTTCCCCTACCAAAATTTGGGTTTCTCACTCGTGGGGTTTACCTCGTTCCACTTTGTTTGTTTCCAAACAAGATCGTCACTTTGGCACTTTTATACCTAATTAAACCATATCCAAAGACTTAGGTCTTTAAGGAGCCGTTAGGATATACCTACCATAGGTTATTTTTTCCCTATGCACGAACTTTACTATCATCTCAGAATAGTGTGAGCATGGACTTTCCTCTACTTAAAATATTATATAAGCAGCATTTGCCAAGATGCTTTTATTCTTCATCTTTTCCATAAATAATTTTTTCTAAATGTGATAAGCGTTTTAATATATCTAAATTAGTAACTTTATCGCTATTATTTACCATCTCTAAATTAGCTTTTAAGTTTCTTATTTGATGTTTTAATCTTAAGGTTTCCTCAATTAATTCTTTTTTTTCAGCTTCACTTTTTTTTAGTTTAACTATGAAACTGTGGTAATCCTTAATAATAATATCTAAAAACTTATCAACCTCTTGGGGCCTATAACCCCTAGTATCAAACTTAAATTCTTTTTCTAAAATATCTTCAGGGGTTAAAGTGATTTCATTACTAATCATACATCTTACCTCACTTTAATATATTCTCTCAAAAAAAAAAAGATTTGTCAAATATAAGATGTGGTTTTTATAAGGGTTAATTCTTTTATTTATAGAAATAAATAAAAGAAAACAATCATAAACTTGATTATTTATTTAAAGTTTTAATAAAAGGAATTGTTGTTTCTTTAGCTTGATTATTTAATCCATATTCTTTTAAAGCTTTCTTGATTACTTTTAATCCCTGAGGACTTATCTTTACAAGAGGCAAACGGCATTCTCCTACTTCTAATCCTAATTCATTCATTGCTGCTTTTATTGGAATAGGATTAACTTCATAAAATAAAGCCTCAATTAAATTAACCATTTTAATTTGATATTGATAGCACTTATCTAAATCACCATCAAAAAAAGCTTGAACCATATTATGAGTATCAGCAGGAATAATATTAGCCATTACTGAAATTACTCCCATTCCATTTAAAGCTAATAGAGGTAAAATATTACCATCTTCTCCTGAATAAATAACAAGCTCATCTTCGCAAAGATATTTAGTTTTAGCAACTTGATTTAAATTACATTCTTTAATTCCAATAATATTATTAATAACTGATAATTTTTTTAAAGTTTCAGGATTAATATTTAGATTAGTTCTTGAAGGAACATTATAAAGGATAATGGGTATTTTTACTTCTTCAGCAATCTTCTTAAAATGCCAATATAATCCTTCTTGAGTTGTTTTATTATAATAAGGGGTTACTAAAAGAAGAGCATCCACCCCAACCCTTTTTGCATATTGGCTTAATTCAATTGTCCGCCTAGTATCATTGCTTCCACTACCGGCTATAATCGGAATTCTTCCTTTTACTTTTTGAACCACAAAGTGTATTATTTCTTTATATTCTTCATTAGTTAAGGTTGATGCTTCTCCTGTAGTTCCAGAAATTAAAATAGCATCACTACTCTCTTTTAAATGCCATTCAATTAATTCTTCTACTTTTTCATAATTAATTCCCTTTTTAGTAAAAGGGGTTACTAAAGCGACACAAGATCCTTTAAAAAGAGGTTCTTTCAAAACCAAATCACTCC
>CAZBGR010000010.1:0-23254 GCA_964491535.1 uncultured Muribaculaceae bacterium | reverse complement strand
GATAATGACCACCTAGGAGAAGCTTTAACCTTAATAAAATATTTTAAAATTAAGAAAGTTATTTTAAATAAAGGTGAGATTAATGAACTTGAAGAAAAAATAATTAATTATTTAAATTATCGTAAAATTCCTTATCAAATGATGGGTGCTAATGATAAAATCAAGTTAAACAATTATCAATTTATCTTTTTAAATCCTTTTCATAATCAACATAATGAAAACGATAATAGTTTAGTTTTATATACTATTTTAAATAATATAAAAATTTTATTAACTGGAGATATCTCAACTAATATTGAAAAAGAACTATTAAATACATATAAATTAGAGAAGATGGATATATTAAAAGTAAGTCATCATGGCTCAATTACTAGTACTAGTGATATGTTTTTAAACTCTTTAAAACCTAAATATGCCGTTATTCAAGTAGCTTTAAATAATAGATATCATCATCCTCATCCAGAAATTATTAAAAAACTAAAAGAAAAAAAGATAAAAACCTTACTAACTAGTGTTAATGGTAGTATTAGATTTATTATTAATAAAAATAAAGTAACCATTAAAACTGCTCCACCATAAGATAGGGTAGACACTATGCATTAGTGTTTATATAGATTAAGGAAGCCTAAATAGGCTTCCTTCATTATAAAAAACTTAACAAAATAAACTACTCAATATAAATTGAAAAGATTGATTAAAAAGGGTATAATGTAAGTGAGTTAAATTACATACACCTTAAAAATATAAAAAAGGAGATGACCTTATGAATTTTATTATCAATCTTTTTTTGATAATATTCGTTAGAATTATTGATGTATCACTAGGAACTATTAGAACTGTTTTAATTATTAGAGAAAAGAAATCGATTGGAGCTTTAATTGGTTTTGTTGAGGTTTTAGTGTGGTTTTTAATTGTTAGACGAGCTTTAACTACAGATGAAGGTAGCTTTTGGATAGCGATGGCTTATGCAGGTGGTTTTGCCATAGGTACTTATACAGGAGCTTGGTTAGAAGAAAAAATGGCGATTGGTAATGCTTCTATTCAAATTATAACAAAAGGAGAACGTTATGATTTAGTTAAAACTTTAAGAGACAATGGTTTTGCTGTATCAACTATCGTTGTTCAAGGCAAAGATAAAGATAATTTAATGTTAATAATTGAAGTTAATCGCAAAAAAATTGCCATAGCCAAAAAAGTTATCAAAGATACAGCTCCTGATTCCTTTGTAATTATTTCTGATATTAAACAAACCTTAGGGGGCTATTTTCATAATGAGGTAAGAAGGTAAAGGATGAATAATTTATATCTTTTATATGGAGAAGAAAGCTTTTTAATCAATGAAACTAAAAATAAACTAATTCATCAATTTATTAAAAATAATACTGAATATAAAGTATCAACTTATGATATGTTAAATACTAATTTAGATGAATTATTTAATGATTTAACTACTATTTCTTTATTTAATGATAAAAAAGTAATTATTTGTGATAATGCTTTTTTCTTAACAACTTCAAGAGTAAAAACAGATTTTGATGCTCATGTATTTATAAAAGAATTACCAAAGGTTACTAAAGAACATATTATTATTTTTATAGTTAATGATAAATTAGATGAACGAAAAAAAATAGTCAAAACCTTAAGAGAAAAAGCTATTGTTAAAGAATTTAAAAAACTAAAAGGTAATGATTTATATAAGTTTGCTAAAAATTTATTTACTTTAAATAAATATAAAATAGATAATTTAGCATTAAATTTATTAATTAATCGAACAAATGATAATTTAGAGCTTATTTACCAAGAAAGTTATAAATTAATGACTTATAAAATAGATGATTTGATAATTACTAATCAAGATATAAAAGATTTAGTATCAAAACCAATGATTGATAGTATTTTTGAGCTTATTGAAGCTGTTATGGAAAAAGATATTAAAAAAACTTTTGACTTTTATCAAAACCTTTTATTAATTAATGAAGAACCCATTAAAATAATTGTAACACTAGCTAATCAATTTAGATTAATATACCAAACAAAAAAATTAAAAAAGCAAGGCTTAAATGATCAAGCAATTGCTTTCCAATTAGGAATTCATCCTTATCGAATAAAATTAGCCGCTAAAACGAATTTCAAAGAACCAATCTTATTAACTTATCTTGAAAAATTAGCTGATTTAGATATTGACATTAAAAGTGGTAAAATAAATAAATATCTAGGCTTAGAATTATTTTTGCTTCAACTATAATCCTTGCAATAAGGGCCAAACTAATGAAGCAATAATACCCATTGAAAATCCTAAAAAAGCTAACCAAACAATTATTCTCTTTAACTTCTTTTTCATCCTTTTCCCTCTATTTCAATCAAATTATAACATGATTAAAATCAATTTTCAATATATCATATTTTAAAAATATTTTAATATGATATATTGAGGTGAAAAGATGGCCAAGTTATCAGCTAAATTAAAATTTCATATTATTAAAAGTAAAAAAATGTATATATTTTTAATTGTCATTTTATTAATCGGACTTATTTTTGGTTCCTTTTTTATTACTCTTTTAACAGAAGATGATAAACTAATGGTAACTAAACAACTAACTTCTTTCTTTAATCAAATTAAATTAAACAAAATAAATTATCTTCAAGCTCTAAAAAATAGTTTAGCTACTAATATAATATATATTATTTTAATTTGGTTATTAGGTATTTCTATTATTGGAATCCCTATTATTATTTTTATTGTTTTTATTAAAGGCTTTATTATTGGTTTTTCAATAGCAGCTATTATTGCAACTTATAAATTAATTGGTTTAATTGGAGCTTTTAGCTATATTTTCCCTCATTTAATTATCTCTTCCTTTATCATAATTATTATTAGTTGTTATGCTCTTTATTTAGCCTTTGATCTCTTCTTTTCAATTATACAAAAGAAAAGCATTAATTTTAAATACACTATTAATAAATATAGCTTAATTTTGTTAATTAGCCTTATAATTATGATTATAGCCTCTTTAATTGAAGTTTTTTTATCACCTTATTTAATAAAGTTATTTTTAATGTTAGTTAAATAATTTAAAGAAAATATAAAAAAGAGACGATTAAAATTTTATTGTTCTATCTTAATTTTTCATATATAATAAAAGAAGATAAAAAAACAAACTTAGAAGGGAAAATTATGAAAACAGTAGTCATAGCCCTAAGTGGGGGAGTAGATTCAGCCGTAGCTGCTTATCTATTAAAAGAACAAGGATATAAAGTGATTGGTTTATTTATGCGTAATTGGGATGCCTCATTAAATAATGATATTTTAGGTAACCCTAATTTGACATCCAAAATATGTACTGAAGAAATGGATTATAATGATGCTTTAAAAGTAGGGGAGTTATTAAATATTCAAGTTTATAGAGTAGAATTTATCAAAGAATATTGGGATTATGTTTTTAGTTACTTTTTAAAAGAATTAAAAAAAGGAAGAACTCCTAATCCGGATATAGTTTGTAATAAATATATTAAATTTGATCTTTTTATCAAAGAAGCTAAAAAGCTAGGGGCTGATTATATTGCAACAGGCCATTATGCGAGAATAAAAGATGGGAAATTATTAAGAGCCGTAGATTTATTCAAGGACCAAACTTATTTTTTATCGCAACTTACTAATAAACAACTAGAAAATGTTATTTTTCCTATTGGGGATTTAACTAAAAAAGAAGTACGAGCAATAATGAGCAAGATAAATTTAAAAATCGCTTATAAAAAAGGGTCAACGGGGATATGTTTTATTGGAGAACGCAACTTTAGAGCCTTTTTAAGTAATTATTTCCCAAAACAACCCGGAAAAATTATTGATATTGAAAAAAACAAAGTTTTAGGAACTCACGATGGTTTAATGTATTATACAATTGGACAACGGAAAGGTTTAAAAATAGGGGGTAGTAAGGATAAATTATATGTAGTAGGCAAAGATATTACTAAAAACATTTTATATGTCGCTTATGGTAAAGATAATGAATATCTAAATAGTGATGAAGCAATCATTGAAAATGTTAATTGGTTAATTAAAAATTACCCCTTAAAGTGTCAAGCAAAATTTAGATATCGCCAAGCGGATGTAGCAATCAAAATAACTGTTTTAAATGATAATAAGATAAAAGTTAATTATAATCAGCAACGAGCCATAACTCCTGGACAAGCTTGTGTCTTTTATTTAAATGACCAATGTTTAGGCGGAGGCACTATCATGGAAGTAAGAAAAAACAATCAAAAATTATGGTATCTCTAATAATTTACATCCTCCAACCCTTATTTGTCGGTTATTTTACACTTGACAATTGACATTTCTATGATAAAATATTAATGGAGGTTTAGATGAAAATATTAAGTGAAATATTAAAAGAATTAGGCATTTCCAAAGTAAAATTAGCTAAATATTTAGGGGTTTCTAGACAAATGGTCTATAATTATTTAGAAATGAAAAATTTAGATGAATGGCCAAAAGATAAAAAAATGAGGATGTTTATGTTATTAAGCATCAATTCATCTGATGAATTAAAACTTATTAAAATTACTAGTGATTATATAATAAAAGTAGAAAATATTTTAACTAACAATGAATTTGCTACTTTTAGAAAAGATTTATCAGCTTATGATTTAAAAGATTTAAATCGCAAATGTCAACAAGTAGTAATTGATATTATTGATCTTTTAAAAGAACAAATAGCTGATGATAAAACAGGCACTATGGCTATAGCTTATCGCTATTTATACTACTTTTTACAATTATTAGAAGATATTCCTGAATTAAAGTATGTTTTAGCTTATTTTGCTAAAGCTAATGGATTTGTCTTACCAAATGAATTTGTTTTTAATGAAGAAGAACAAATTACCTTTGAAGGAATTATGTTTCAAGCGATGACTTTATTTTATAATGGGGGAGCATCAAAAAGTAAAATAGCTGAAGCCCATAAAAGATTTGTAACAGTTATTGAACATAAAAAAGAAGATAAGTTAAATAGAACTCAAGAATTAACAATTACTAAAGCTCAAGCCTTAAAGGAATTAGGCTATGCTGAATTAAATACTAATAACGCTAGTGAAGTATTAGCTAAAATGGCTGAAATTGAATCAAGAAGAAAAGTTTCATAACTAAAATAAATAAAAAAAGACCAACCAAACGGTGCCGTTTGATTGGTAAATTAATTTTAGCATACTAATAATAACTTTGTCAAGCCTTTTTTGAAAATTTTTTTAACTTTTTTTAATTGATGACAATTTATCCTTTAAAATAAAGGACGGAGCGAATTAAATGAAAAGACCTTATTTAAAAATTATTAACTTAATTTCCTTATTATTGTTCTTTTTAGTAATTTTCATTTATTATCAACAATTTAATCAATATCAACAAAGATTATTCTTTTTCAATAATAAATATATTATTGAAAAAGAATTAATTCTTGATACCACTAATCAAGAAATAAAAAACAATCATAAACTAGAAAAGGATAATAATTTATTAATAGATAACCAAAATAAGGTTTTAAACAATTATCAATACGTTAAAAATTATTTAAATGAACAAGAAAAAGAATTATATGATATAATTTTTGAAAATTCTTTTAATCATAATAGCTCATTTTCTATTAAACCAATAGATGAAATAAGTCTATCTAGAGTCTTTACCACCTTTTTAAATGATAATCCAGAGCATTTTTGGGTTAATAATTTAAAATATTATATTAATAAGGTTTCTCAAAAGGTAATTAAACTGGAATTAATATATAATAGCAATAAAGAAGAACGTTCCAAAAAACAAGCCCAAATTGATAAAGTTGTTGACTTTATTATTATTGAACTTAATAAATTGACAACCGATTATGACAAAGTAAAATATGTTTATGATTATATTGCTTCTAAAACTACTTATGATTTAACAGTCATTGATAATCAAAATATGTATAATGTATTAGTAAATCACCATGGCGTCTGTGCCGGTTATGCTAAAAGTTTTCAATATATAATGAATAAAATAGGAATTAATACTCTCTATATTACCGGAAAAATAATCAAAAATGAGCAAAGTAATCCAGGACATGCTTGGAATATGGTTGAAATTAATAATCAATACTATCATATAGATGCTACTTGGGCTAATGTTTCTTTTAGCTTAGAAAATAATGAATCTGAATTTTATAATAATTATCATTATTTCAATATTAAAGATGAGGAAATATTTAAAACTCATCAACCCGATATGTTTTATCCATTACCAAAAGCTAATAGTATAGAAAATAATTATTATTATAAAGAAAACCTTTTATTTGATACTTATAATAAGCAGCTTAATATCAAAATATTAGAAGAAATAATAAACTTAAATAAACAAAACAAACAACTTTTAACTATAAAGTTTACTAATGAAGAAGCATACCATAAAACATTTACTGAACTATTAACTAATAGAAATATTTTTAACATCATTAGAGAAGCTAATAAAAAAATAAATTTTAAATTTAATGATAAAAATATAAGTTATTATAAAGAAGATAATCATTTGATAATTGATATTATTCTTAACTATCAATCATAAAAGAATTAAATAGGATCTTAAAACATATCAAACAAATGATTAAATAGGAAAAAACTAAAAGGGTGGTAGTAGTAATGAATTATAGTTTAAATGAAATTTTTTTATATTTTATCATATATTCTTTTTTAGGATGGTTAATTGAAGTAATTATGATTGGTCTTTTAAATAAAAAAATTAATCATCGTGGAATTATGTTTGGACCCTTTTTAGGAATTTATGGTTTTGGAGCAGTTATCATACTAACTTTAATAGCTCCTTTTTACCTAAACACTATATCCTTATTTATATTTTCGATTATGTTAATGACTATCTGGGAATATTTGGTTCATTGGATATTAGAACTAATTTTTAAACGAAAATGGTGGGATTATTCGCTTAATTTTTTGAATTTTCAAGGTAGAGTATGCTTATTTTATTCCTTATGTTGGGGTTTATTAAGCATCCTATTGGTTAAAATAATTCATCCTATCGTTGAAACATCAATAACAACATTAACTCTTTTTCCTACTGCTATAGCTAATGTATTAGCATTGTTCTTTTTAATTTATCTTGTTATCGATATTTTTTCATCTATTTCTAAAGCTATAAAATTAAAAGGTTTTAATGTTAAACAAAAAAAATCCGTTTTTAACGTTATGAAAAATTTCTTTTATCATTAAACTTGTATATTTATAAATTATCCTTAACTTTAATATAGAATAGATAATTTTAAAAACAGCTACAAAACATAATTAATATTAGTTATTATTTGAAAACAAGTAACTTCTTATAATTTATATTATGTTAACTTCTTTAAATTGATTATCTAAATTCATTTTTTTAATTATTATAACAAGCTACTACTCTTCTCTAAATAAACCTCTATATTTAAATAATCTTTTCACAAAAAACTATTGCTATTTTAAAAAGGATGATATAAAATTAAGTTAATAATAGGGTCTCTCTATTAGCATTTATGTTAGAATAAGAGGGAGGTAAAGTTTATGCCAGTAAAAAAACCTGACAAGAAGAAAAAAGCTTGCGGAAAACCAAAAAAAACAGCTAAAAAAAAGTAACAAAATAAAGAAGCTAACTAATAGCTTCTTTTTAATTTAAATGAGCTTTTAACATCCATAATTGTTTTTCAAAGAAAACTAAATATTCGCTAAATATTGCTGTTGTAGCCTCATCTAATCCCTTATTAGCACTCCTAATTATATAATTTGTAATTTCAATCATATAACTAAAATCATTAATTAAAACCATTATTATTTCTGATTGTTTATAATTTTTACTTGCTAACTCTTTTATTTGCGATATTTGAGTATAAGTTGTTAATGATGTTATCGGAAATCCTCCAAGTTGTTTAATCCGCTCCCCTACTTCGTCATATATATCAGTTGTTTCTTGATAATATTCTTCTAATTTTTGATGAGTGGTAAAAAAATCAAGCCCTACTATATTCCAATGAAAATTATATAATTTAACAGTTAAAACGGCGATGTTAGAAAGATATTCATTAAGTAATACGGTTATTTCTTGTTGATAATTAAATTCAAATTCTTTCACTTAAAAACCCCCTATAATAGTTTATGGGGAGTTTTTTATTTAGTGCTTTTTTACTAATTTAATTTATCTAAAAAACTAGTTCCTATTAATTTATTCTTAATTTTAAAATTATCAAGAATCGTTTGACCTATATCGGCAAAAGTTTCTAAAGTAGCTAATCTTTTAGGCTCCTTTAATGATTTAGCATATATAATAACTGGAATCATTTCTCTGGTATGATCTGTCCCTAAATGCAACGGATCATTCCCATGATCAGCAGTCATAATTAATAAATCATCAATTTTTAATTTATTTAATATTAACGGTAAACACTTATCAGTTTCCTCTAAAGCTTTACCATAACCACTAATATCTCGGCGATGACCATATTTTGAATCAAAATCATTTAAATTTACAAAGCATAACCCTTTAAAATCATAATCAAGGACCTTATTTAACTTCTTAAAACCATCTTTATTATCAATTGTTTTGTAATTTTTAGTTATTCCTTCAAAATCAAAAATATCAGCTATTTTACCAATTGAAATAACTTCATATTGATGTTTTTTTAAATAATCTAAAGTTGTTTTAGTAGGTGGTTTTAAAGCGTAATCACGACGATTAGCAGTTCTTTTAAAATTACCAACAGTCCCTACAAAAGGTCTAGCAATAACTCGCCCTACTTTCCATTCATCTTTAGTGGTAATTTTTCTCACTATTTCACAAATTTTATATAATTCAGAAAGAGGAATAATTTCTTCATGAGCGGCTATTTGTAAAACTGAATCAACAGAGGTATATACAATTAAAGCTTTAGATTTTAAATGCTCAGCCCCTAATTCTTGAATAATTTCAGTGCCAGAAGCAGCTTTATTACCTATTACCTGATAACCCGTTTGTGATATTATTTCCATAATTAATTCTTTAGGAAACCCCGTTTCCGTAAAAGTCTGATAAGGGGCTTTAGTTTTAAGGCCCATCAATTCATAATGACCAACCATTGAATCCTTCCCCTGACTTATTGGAATAGCTTTTGTATAGTATGCTTTTGTTTTAACCTTCGCTAAAGACAAAAGATTGTAAAAACCCAGTTCTTTCATATTAGGGACATTCAAAGGATAATTTTCTATAATATGCTTTAAAGTATTAGCGCCTAAATCTCCATATAAAGAAGCGTCCTTAGTAGCCCCTACCCCTAAAGAATCTAACACTAATAAAAAAATACGATTAAATCTCATCTTATTCCTCCTTTTTACTTCGGGGATGAAATTGGCGATAATTATCAATAATAGCTTTATCAGCTATATGAGTATAGATACTAGTAGTTACAATATCACTATGACCTAATAATGTTTGAATAGAACGAAGATCAGCTCCACCTTCTAAAAGATGGGAAGCAAAGGAATGTCTTAAAATATGAGGAGAAAGTTTCTTTTTAATTCCCCTTTGACGAGCTATTTTATCAAGAATTAGAAAAAAACCTTGACGAGTCAAGTTTTGACCACGATTATTTAAAAACAAATAATTAGTGGTCTTCCTTTTTAATAATGTCCCTCGGTATAAATCAAGATATGTTGTTATCCATTTGGTAGCGATTTCACCAATTGGAATTAGTCGTTCCTTTCTACCCTTTCCCATACATCTAACTATATTCATCTTTAAATCAACATCATTTACTTTTAAATTTACTAATTCACTTACTCTAATTCCTGTAGCATACATTAATTCTAACATTGCTTTGTTCCGATAATCATACGAATTTATAGTTTTAAAAGTTAATAACTTATCTATTTCATCAATGTTTAACACTTTAGGAAGAACTTTAGGCATTTTAGGTAAATCTATATTATCAGTTGGATTAGTTTTTATTAAATTCTCCCTTAACAAATATTTATAAAAACTTTTTATTACCGTTAAATGATGAGCAATGGTTTTAGATTTTAAATTAGAAGCTTGTTGTTTTATATAATACTTTACATCTTCTTTAGTTACTTTTTTTAAATCAATAATTTTTCTTTTTTCATCCATAAAACGCCTAAATAGATTTAAAGTATAATAATAAGTATCTTTAGTATTATTACTTAACTTTTTTTCGACATAAATATAATTAATAAAATCATCAAGATCAATATCCACCATAATCATCCCTTTTTTGTAATATCCTATTATTTTTAATAGCTTATCACTCTTATTATATCTTAATTTAAATCAATTTACAAATCCCATATACAATGATTGTTATCCATGATAAAATAATGTTAAAGAAGGTGATTAAATGAATGAACCTTTAGCTTATAAATTAAAACCGACTAAATTAGATGATATTATTGGTCAAAAGCACTTAGTCGCTCAAAATAAAGTAATTTATAAAATGGTTAAAAACAAAAAAGTTTTTTCGATGATTCTTTATGGAAAACCGGGGACTGGTAAAACTAGTTTAGCGAATGCAATTGCCTTAGAAACTAACCTTAGTTATCAATCATTAAATGCCGTTATTAATAATAAACAAGATTTTGATCTAGCAATTAAAAAGGCTCAAGAAAAGAAGCTAAACCTTTTATTAATTATTGATGAATTACATCGTTTAAACAAAGATAAACAAGATTTATTATTGCCTCACTTAGAAAGTGGTTTAATAATCTTAATTGGTTTAACAACCGCTAATCCTTATCACAGAATAAATCCTGCTATTAGAAGTCGCTGTCATATATTTAAACTAAATGAATTAAATGAATTTGATATTAAAGAAGGTATTCAAAAAGCAATTAACAGCAAATATTTAACAGGGATTAAAATAAATGAAGAAGCTATTAATTATATTGTAAATTTAGCAAATGGGGATTTAAGATATGCTTATAACTTACTAGAATTAGGTTATCATATGACTAAAAAGAAAGAAATAACTATTGATTTAATAAAAGAAATTAATAGTAAACCTATCTTTTTTTATGATAGAAATGAAGATGGTCACTATGATGTTTTAAGTGCTTTTCAAAAATCAATCAGAGGCAGTGATGTTAATGCCGCCCTTCATTATCTAGCTAGATTAATTGAAGCAGGTGATTTAGAAAGTATTTACCGACGAATGAGCATCTGTGCTTATGAAGATATAGGTTTAGCAAATCCCACAATGGGACCTAAAGTACAAGCTTGTATTCAAATATGTGATTTAGTAGGCTTACCAGAAGCCATTTATCCATTAGCCACCACTATTATTGAACTTACTTTATCACCTAAATCAAACAGTGCTAAATTAGCAATTGATTTAGCCTTAGAAGATATTTCATTAGGCAATACTGGTTATGTCCCATCACATTTAAAAACCACTGCTAAAGATTATAAATATCCCCATAACTACCCTAGTGGTTATGTTAAACAAATTTATCTACCTGATAAAATAAAAGATAAACTATATTACAAACCTAAAGAAACAAGTAAGTATGAAAAAATATTAAAAAGTATTTATGATAAATTAACAAAAACTTAAATTAAAAATTTTAATTTAAGTTTTATTTATAAATAAATAAACCCATAGAGCCGTTCCCCAAAACGATAAACCTGCTTGTTACAGGTGGGTATCACCATATTACCTTTAGGATCCTTACTAAAGTAAGTCTTCAACACCAGTAATACTTTTGATTCCCTATCGTTTAATTAGTAGGTTTTTCATAATGGAAACGGTATCTATAGGTATTTATAGTATAACACAAAATAAGTAGTTTAACCATCCCTTTTTATAAAACCTTCCTTAGCTTGACATCTTTAATTAATTTTTAATTTATCTTTAAGATAAGAATTTAATTGATTAATAGCTATACGTTCTTGTTCCATAGTATCACGATCCCTAATTGTAATTGTCTCCTTAGTTAAGGTTTCATCATCAATTGTCAGACAAAAAGGAGTCCCCATTACATCTTGACGTCGATATCTTTTACCTATTGAACCACTATCATCATAAAAAGCCATAAAGGAGTTGTTTAATAGCTCAAATAACATTTCAGCCTTTGATTGATGAAGCTTTTTGATTAAGGGTAAAACAGCTATTTTATAAGGTGCTAAAGAAGGGTGAAACCTCATGACTTCCCTAGTCTCTCCTTTAACTAATAATTCTTCATCATAAGCTTCACATAATAAACTAAGCATAATACGATCTATTCCATAACTTGATTCAACAATATTAGGAATAAAGGATTGATGATTATAAGGATCTAAATAAGCTTGAGATTTATTTGAACATTGTTGGTGATTAGTTAAATCAAAATCACCGCGATGATGAGTTCCGTTTATTTCACCCCAACCAAAAGGAAATAAATATTCAAGATCAACAGCCGCTTTAGCATAGTGAGCTAATTTATCATGATCTTTGTATCTTAAATGCTTAGAATCAATTCCTAAACTAACTATAAAATCTTTAGCTATTTCTTTAAATTCTTGATAAGCTTTATCAGCTTCTTTATCATTACAAAAATATTGATATTCCATCTGTTCAAATTCTATGGTACGAAATGTAAAGTTACCTGGCGTTATTTCATTTCGAAAAACTTTACCTATTTGGCCAATCCCAAAAGGTATTTTAGCTCGCATTGCTCGTTGAACATTTAAAAAATTAATATATTGCCCTTGAGCAGTTTCCGGTCTTAAATAAACTATACTTTTATTATCTTCAGTTACCCCTCGATGAGTTTTAAACATAACATTAAAATGCCTAATATTAGTATAATCTAAAGCTCCACAATGAGGACAACTTATTTTTTCCTTATAAATATAAGCCATTAACTCCTCATCAGTTAAAAGATCTACTTTAAGCTTAGGATCATTTTTAGCTGAAATTAAATTATCAGGTCTAAAACGGTTTTTACATTTTTTACAATCAATTAAAGGATCAGAAAAAGAAGCTAAATGGCCTGAAGCCTCCCAAACTTTAGGATTCATTAAAATACTAGCCTCAAGTCCATAACTATTTTGTCGATGTTGAACAAATCTTTGCCACCAAAGTTTTTTTAAATTATTTTTTAACTCTACCCCTAACGGACCATAATCCCAAGTATTAGCCATCCCTCCATAAATTTCACTACCTTGAAAAATAAAACCATACTGCTTACACAAACTTACTAACTTATCCATTGTTAATTTACTCATTTTATACCTTCTTTCTCTAAAAAAACTTTTAAAACAAGGTAGGGACGAATATTAAATCCGCGGTTCCACCCTACTTATTCTAAAAGAATCTCTTTTTTATTATAACTCCGAAGCTGCCAACTTCATCATCATTATTAATGATATATTATTAAATAATTTGTTAACTTAAGTTTAGCATAATATTTTTAAAAAAACAAATATATTTTTAAATTACCCCTATCGATTCAGCAAATTGTTTACCTTTCAAATAAAGACCAGTATATTTTTCATAATATTGATTAATAAATTGATTAATTTCCTTTTTAACTTCATCTTTAATCTTTAATTTAGTTATTTTAGCTATATCTACATAATAATATAATCTAATTAATTTTAGCGCTTTAGAACTTATAATAGGCTCCCCTTTTAAACATTTTGAACAAATAAAGCCTCCCCTATCAACTGATATAGTAGCTATTTTTTTATTATCACCACAATTAACACAGCTATCTAAATTTGGTTTGACCCCTAAATAAGATAATAATTTTAATTCTAAAATATTAGTAATAACTAATGGATCAAAATGATTATTTATCTTTAACATCGAAGCTTTAAAAGCTTCATATATATCTATTTTGCAAGCATCTTTATTAACTTGTCTTAATACTTGACTTACTAAATCACCTAGATAAGAAAGATAACTTATTTTAGTAATATCTTCTTTTATTACTTTTAAATGATCTATTATATCAACTTCAATTAAAGTTGATAATTTATGTTCATGATAGTAGAGGTGAAAATAACCAAAGGTTAGCTTATCACTAACACCCCTTAATTTACTTTTTAATCTTTTTACCCCTTTCGCTATAGCGCTGATTAAACCATATTCTTTAGTCAAAATAAAAATAATTTTGCTACTTTCACCATAATCTTTATCTCCAATAATAATACCTTCTGTTTTAGAAATCACTCATCTATTCTCCCTTTTCCTCAAGCATTGCCTTGTATTTTAAATAATAAATTAATTTACCCGTTCTTTTAAATAAAACCCAAATCTTTTCTTTAGTCATTATTAACCACCTTTCAATAATATAGTGAGTAATAATTTTTTAATTTATACAGTTTATAAATTAAATTCACTAAAATACTTCTCTTTATCCCGCCACTTAGTAATTGTTTTAACATATAATTCTAAATATACTTTTTGTTTTAAATAATCTTCAATAGCTATTCGAGCTTTAGAACCTATTTCCTTAATCATTTGACCACCCTTACCAATAATAATCTTTTTTAAAGAATCACGATCAACAACAATGGTTGCATAAATATTAGTAAGTTTAGTTTTCTTTTCTATCTTATCTATAAGGCAAATTAAAGCATGAGGCACTTCTTCTTTAGTTAATCTTAAAGCTTCTTCCCTAATTAATTCTGATAAAATTAATTCTAATGATAAACTAATTACTTCGTTAGTTGTTTTAGGTTGATTAATTAAATACTTTTTTATAATCTTAATTAAAGTAATTAAATTATCATTCTTCAAAGCTGAAATAGGAATAATTTCTTTGAAATCCATCAATGGTTGATATTGTTCTATTTTAGTTAAAATAAAAGGCTTTTTAATTTGATCAATTTTATTTAATAATAATAAAACTGGTTGTTTAACCTCTTTTAATTTGTTAATTATAAACTTATCCCCTACTCCTAAAGGCTTGGTAATATCTACCACCCATAACACAAGCTGAGCTTTATTTAAATAATAATACGATTTATTATTTAAATATTTCCCCAATAAGTTTTTAGGTTTATGAATACCGGGCGTATCGACTAAAGTTATATTAGCTTCCTTATCTTGATAACTACCTTGGATAATATGTCTTGTCGTTTGTGGTTTATCAGAGACAATAGCTATTTTTTGATTAATTAAATTATTAAGTAAGGTGGATTTGCCTACATTAGGTCGCCCAATTAAAACTACTAACCCATTCTTCATGGTAAATTCTCACTAGAAAAATCATACTTTATAAAATCCTTTACCTTTAAAGTTTTAGAAGAACCATTTTTTACATACATAATAATATCAATATCACGCGGGAAAAGTTCACTGATAGTTTCTAAACATAAGAAACAAGGATAACCAATTTTAGTTCCGTTATTCATAATATGTAAAGCTTTAAAATCATCTTTAAGGTAACCATTTGCTACTGCATTATTAATAGCATTTCGTTCAGCACAGATAGTAGCCCCATAAGAAGCATTTTCTACGTTTACCCCTTTAAACTTTTTATTATCTTTAGTAACAACAATAGCTGCTACTTTATAATTTGAATAAGGTGCATAAGCATTATCTAATAATTTAATTAATTCTTTTTCCATTTCTTCACCCCAATCTTAAAATAATCATAATTTTAGGAATAAAAATTACCCCACCAATAATAACAGCAAAAATAGTAGTAATAAAGACTGCAGCTGAACCCGTATCTTTAGCTATTTTAGCTAAAGGGTGAAATTCAGGAGATAATAAATCAATCGTTGCCTCAATAGCCGTATTAATTAATTCAAAAGCTAAAACAATCCCTATTGTTAAAAAAACAAACACCCATTCTATAGGTTTAATTCTTAACCATAAGCCAATAATAATAGCTAAAATAGTTGCTAAAAGCATCACAATAATACTTTGTTCATTTTTAATAGTATATATAATTCCTTCCATACTATAACCAAAACTATTAAGAAAACGCTTAAAACCCCTTCTCTTTCGATCTTTCCTTGATGGTAAATTCATTTAATATCGCCTCCTGCTTCTTAAACATTATTTTTTTATTTTTTAAATTATCATGATTATAACCTAACAAATGTAAAAAACCATGAATAATTAATAAGTTTAATTCTTTAACTAAAGTAGTCTTATTAACTAAAGCTTGTCTTTGAGCTTGTCCAAGGGAAATATAAATATCACCTAACAAATCAAAAGCAAATGGTTTAGTAATTTCATCATTTAATGAAAAAGATAAAATATCAGTTGTTTTAGCTATTTTTCGATATTGATTATTAATCTCCTTCATTTTTTGATTAGTAATAAAAATAATACTAACCTCTACCTTTTTAAGTTTTTCTTCTTTAATAAAGAAATTAGCTAATCTAGTTAAAGATTTTAAATTAGGAATAGATTTCTTAGTTAAATTAATAAAATTAACCCTAATCAAAGATAGCACCTAGTTTAGCAAAATCAAAATTAATAAACGATAAGATTAAAAAAATTAATAACGAAAGAAAAAGAAAATTAACAAACCATTCTTGCCTCATTATTTTAGGTAATCTTTTACTAATGGCATCAAAAGCAACAAAAAGCATAAACCCAATTACCCCACCAAGAACATTTAAAATAATATCATCAATATCAAAAACACGGCCTATTTTATATTGAGTTACTTCAATCGCTAAAGAAGAAATAAAGGATAAAATTAAAACAAGCCATAGTTTATAATTTTTTAAATAATAAGCTACTAAGAAGCCAAAAGGAATAAATAATAATAAATTACCAACAATATTTTTGAAAAATAAAGAACTTCCTAAATGATAGCGAAATATTTCTTTAAAAGGAGTAAAATTAGAGGTTCCAAAACCACTATCTTGAAAAGTAACAATATAGAACAAAATTAAAATATAAATAATAAATAAAAGTGATAAAAATTCCTTATATAAAACAAACTTATGTTTTTTAGAAAACAAATAAGCTATTCTAACTGATGATAAAATAACTGTAAAAATAAATAACATCGGCCATATTTCATATACGGCAGGAATTAAAATATTAGTTAACATCTTTATCTACTCACTTTCAAACAAATTAAGAGCTTGAGGAATGCCAATATTTTCTCCAACTTTGAAAAAGGCATCTAAATAAAGCTTTTTATCTTCAAGATAATATTTTAATGGTTGATAACTAATAAGATAGTCATCTTCTTTTAATTTGTCAGTGATCTTTAAAACAGCTATTTCCATGGCTTTAATTAAAGCTTCACTTTCATTATAAAGATAATCGCTTACCGATAATTGTTGCTGATTTTCTTTAATTAATTTAAGAGGAAGTAAAGGATGATGAATCACATCCTTAACGATTATCTTTTTATCTTTAAATGGTTTTAAATCAAACAATGATAATTTTAAGGTTAAGAATTGAATTCGATAAACATCTTTAAACTTATTAATCTCTTTAATCTCTCTTCTTACTAACGGTAATTCTACTCTTACATTATACCATACTTCAGCTAATATTTTACCATCAGCTTTCACCATGTCAACTATTTTATCACCATGTATTATCTTACCACTTATTATTATATCACCTTTTTTAACATAATCATTATTTTTTTTAACAATCATTCCTTTGTCTGCTTCTATTTTAATAATTATTCCTTCTTTAGCTGCGATAATATCTTGAAAAATAACTTCTTCTTTACTTTTAATAATCTTTCGCTCTTCAACCCTTATTATATATTTAGTTCCCACTTCAATTATTTCAAGCCATTCTATTTTATCACGATGATTATTTAAAATACCTTTTTTTATCTTGTCTAACTTTTTATAGCTAGGTTTAAATTTAAATTTTTCAAGATTATTACTTTTTAATTCTTCATTAATTAACTTTCTTATTTCTTTATTATCATGAATTATATCAATACTAAAAATAAGTCTTGCTAAAATAAGTAAAAAGAAATAACCACCCACCAAAGTAAATAAAAGTAATCGATTTTGAAAAAAAAGTTGTTTAATTCTTAATTTACCATAACTTTTAATAACCTCTATTTTATTAACTGTTTTAAGTTTTAACAACCTTTTTAATTCCTTTTCACCAAGAATAAGCCTTACTTCTTTTTGGCTTAATAATTTAACTTCTAATAAATTTATTTTAAGTTTATAGATAGTAGCTAAAAAATGATTAATGTTTTTACCTGTTACTTTTATCATTACGACATTATCAAAATAAGATAAAAAATGATTATCCATCTAATCACTCCAATTCAATTCTTTTTATATCACCTTTTATTAACAATTCATTATCTAATAATTTACTAACTACTAATTTAAAACCTTCTATTTTAATAAGACCTTTATCATGCTTAATAATAACTTTATTATCATCAAAATGAATAATATCAAGATAATTTACTATATTTACTTTTTGTTGATAAATATTTATTACTAACCCCCGCTCATAAATAAAAGAAGTTAAGGGACTTAAAAAACTCATCATAATCACCTATATAATAATATTAAAAAAAAGACCTATTATGAGGTCCTTTAGTTAAAATAAAACAATTTAATCATTTAAATAATTATTAAAAATTATTAGTGGCCGTTTTTTAGTTAATTTAAAATCAAATAATTTTCTTCCTTACTTAAATCTAACATATTAATATCTGTTAATACATTTAATTCATTAATCTTACATTCAAAAACAAATTCACCATTAATAATTCGTTCATCAATATCCTCTTCAGCAATTAATTCTCCTAAAATTATTATCCTTTGTCGAAGATATTTTTTAAATAATTCTCTATCCGGTTCAAAAAAAGTAAAAACTTGTTCAAAGTTTAAATCATCATAAAATTTATATTCAAAGATACCATCTTTGTTTTTAGCCCCCCATAAACAAAAAGCATCAGTAGCTTTAATCCATTCAGAGCTTGGCAATTGAAGAAAACGGACATATTTAATCATTTCTAAACCTTCTCCCCTTAATAATTTCTAAACCATTAACCCTTTATTTTTACAATTTCCTTTAAATATTTAAGCGCTACTTCTTGATCAGTTAGATAAGGAACATATTCTTTACCAATCTCCATATAATTTTCTGTTCCTTTACCAGTAATTAATACCAAATCATCATCTTTAGCTATTGCTAAAGCCTTTTTAATCGCCTCTTCACGATCAATTATAATTTCATAATTTGAATAATTACCATCAACTTCAAGTAACATATCGTCAATAATTTTTAAAGGATCTTCGGTTCGTGGATCCTCTGAAGTAAAAACAACATAACCTGCTTGCTTACTTACTACTTTACCTATATCAATTCGCCTTTTAATATCTCTTAATCCACCAGAACCAATTACAATAATAACCTTCCCTTTAACAAATATATTAAGATAATCTAACAGTTGACTAATGGCATTAGCTGTATGCGCATAATCAATCATTACCTTAAAAGGTTGTCCTAAATCAACATAAAGCCCTCTAGCTTCAATTGGTTTTAATAAACTAACCTTTTTGATAACCTCTTCTACTTTAAACCCTAAAAGATAACAAGTAGTAATTGCTGCCATTAAATTATAAACATTAAATTTACCTGATAAAGGACTAATAACACGATATTCTCCATAAGGGGCTTCTAATATAAAAGAAAGTACTTTTTCAGTTACCTTAATCTCTTTAGCAGTTACATCAGCCTTTTTATTAAGACCATAAGTAATTACTTTTCCTTTAGCTAAATTTATAAACTTATCACTATATTTATCATCAACATTAATAATTGCATAACCATCATCTTTTATTAACGTAAATAATTTTGCTTTAGCAGCGACATAATTATCTAAAGTTTGATGAGTATTTAAATGATCAGGACTAATATTAGTAAAAATAGCTACCTTAAAAGCTAATTCATTTAGACGATTAGTCATTAATCGTTCTGAAGAAGCTTCCATTGTTACATACTTACAACCAACTTGATAAAAATCATTTAAAAAAGAATATAATTCCTTAGGAAAAGGAGTTGTAAACTCATAATCCTTTTCAAAATGGCTACAATCTATCCCGTTAGTCCCAATTAAACCACCTTCATCAAAATGATTAATCAATTGATAGATAATAGATGATAAAGTAGTTTTACCATCCGTCCCCGTAACCCCAATTAAAGTTAGCTTTTGATCAACATTATCATAAAAATTAGCTAAAGCATTATTCATTGCTTTACTAGTATCAGAAACTTTAATAACTGGTACTGAAACATCAACTTCTTGACGAGCAATAACTGCTACCGCTCCATTTTTAACTGCCACCTTAGCATATTGATGACCATCAACAGTTAAACCCTCTATACAACAAAATAAAGATTGATCGGCTTTAATCCTTGAATCTTCTTCAATCGATTTTATTAAAATATCATACTCACAATCAATTAATTTGTTTAATTTCTTCATCGTTTCTTCACCAATCTTTATAATCTTTATTATGGGCTTTATTATTCTTTTTAGCCTCTTTAGCTGCCTTTTTTCGTTTTTTCCCTGGCTTCTCGTAATATTTTCTTTCTTTCAATTCAGAAGGGACGCCACTCTTTGCAAATTTTTGTTTGAATTTCTTATATGCACCCTCAAATTTACCATCTCTTACCTCTACCCGAGTCATTTTAATCCCTCCCTTCTTGTCGTTTTTTATTATATCACTGATAACTTAAGACTGCAAGCAGAGGATTAAAAAATTACTGTAAAGTTTTAAAAAAAACATCTTAATGAAGACTAATTAATTTAATTAGTCTTTTAATAAGACTTCCAAAAATTTAAAAACTTTATTTAGGCCCTTTTTAGCAGAAGCTGAAACAGTTTTAGAAAAACGAAGCCCTAATTTTGATATACCGTTATGATAAGTTTTAGCTGAATCATCTAAATAATTTTTAACATTGATTACTTTACCTTCTTTAACATCTTCTTCAAATTGTTTTATTTTTTCATTAGTTAATTCAACTTGACGATGTTGTTGATAATCATAATATCCTGTAGCTTGAGAAATATAAACGGTAATAAAAATAACAAATAAAATAATCATAAAAAACCAAAAAGTATTTAGAGCTTTCATGGTAAAGTTCCTAAATATTGATAAATAACTTTCGCGAAGGCATCAATCGTATTTAATACTTCTTCAATATTATTATCAACCCCACCTACTTCTAATAATATCATTTGAGAAGCTATATCTTGATTATATACCCCATCGACTCCTTTACCTTGTTTTTTTAAAATACCTCTACTTAAGTTAGGATACAATTGCTTAATAATATTATTTATTTCTTCCGCCACTTTAAGATTTGATAAATAATTAGGGTTATCTAAACCAACTAACAATAAAGTTTTAGCATAACTCTTACCATTAATAGTAACCGTACTTTGAGCCTTTCTAATTGAATCACGATGAAGATCAATAAAAAAGATTAAACTATCATATTTATTTTTAGCATCAAGAATAAAAAAACGAGAAGCTTTATAAGAATCAGCATGAACCCAATTATTAATTCGCATAAACTCAGTAAGATTAGCTTCTTCAACAATAGAAGGAATACCTAAACTATTTAATTTTTCTTTTAACATAAAAGAAGCCATCATTACATTAGGTTTAATATTATATATTTCTAAATATTGATTATGATAATTTTCTAACTGATGAGAATTATAAATATAAACTTTAGGATTAATAACAATTGTTGGATTAGGATCTTTTATATAATCTGTTATTTTTTCTAATAAGTCGGGATTATAATCATCATGATGTTCTTCATCAACATAACTATTAACAGCTAAAACTTCTTTATCAACCAAATTAAGACCTAAGATAGTAGCCGGTTTATTTAAATCTATTTTATAAAGAAAAGCCATTATTTTAGAAGTAATCTCATTTAACTGATGCTTATAAATTAAATGATGATTTCCTTCTGACAATAATAATTTAAACATCATCTCATCATTTATATTTAAATGCTGTTTAGCTAAATTATGATAGGTAATACTATACGCGAAATAAAATAAAATAAACAATAATATATATTTTAACCTAAAAAGTTTAAAACAGCGTTTTTTTCTAAATTTTTTCCTCATTAGCTAAGCTCCCTCTTATAATCTATGATTATTATAAAGAGTTATGAACGATTAATTTGTCGATGAAGAGCCTGATTAAGACCTTCTCCTAATAGTTGACTTAATTTTTCAATTAAAAAATTAATATCTTTTGGAGTAACCATCATATTATAGCCAATAGGAGATAAAACTTCATATACTAGTTGTTTCACTTGATCATCATTTAAAGTACCTATAATACCCATAAATCTCTTTTTATCAGCGATTGATAATTTGGGTTTATGTTTGTCTTTTAAATAATTAAGAGCTGAACTGGAAATTAACTTATGAAGAGGATTATCAAGATTAGCTTTATTATAAGCTAATTTAGAACTAATGTAATTAATAGTATCACTAACAATCGTAACTGCGTCGACAACCGTCGGAATACCAATCGCAATTACAGGAATATCTAAAAGATTACTACTAATTTCAAGACGAGCATTACCAACCCCACTTCCTGGATGAATACCACTATCAGTCATTTGAATAGTTTTATTAATCCTGGAAATTGAATTAGATGCTAAAGCATCAATAACAATTAAAAAATGAGGTTTTATTCTCTTTACCACTCCAAAGATAAGTTCACTAGTTTCAATTCCTGTTTGACCCATTACTCCTGGAGAAAGAGCACTAACAGGACGAAGATTATTTTCAAGATTACCTAATTCAAATAAATGATTAGTTACCAAAATCCTTTCCACCACCGCTGGTCCTAAAGAATCAGGAGTGGCTTTATCATTACCTAAACCAACTATTAAACAAGTATCATTATCTTTAATTTTTGATAATTTTAATAACCCTTTTAATTCTTTAACAAAAAGATTTTTAAGCTTAGCTTGACAATCAAGATCAATTTGATTATCAAATTCAATCGTAATATAAATACCCTTCTTTTTATTAAGTGATTTAATAGCTTCTTCCTTTATTTCAACCTTAGTTACTTTAAAACCATCAATTATCTTTTCTTTAGTTATGATACCTTCTTCTTGATCAATAGTCTCTAAAACTTCAATTGCTAAATCAGTTCTTACTTGATAATTTTTTAAATCTTTACTATTTAACATAATCATCCCCTCTTTTTATTGTAGGCAAAATTAAAAAAATTATTGCTTTTTCATTTTATATTTGTTAAAATTAAAAT
>CAZBGR010000009.1:0-23682 GCA_964491535.1 uncultured Muribaculaceae bacterium | reverse complement strand
AACTTCCTATATTTTTTTCTTCTGTAGCCTCACCATTTTGAATAATAGAAGCTAACAAAACGCCTTCTTCAACCTCACTATCTTGATAAATAACATTTGCACTATAATCAAAATTAAAAATTTCACTAATAATAGGAATTGTTATTTGCACTATTGTTTTTGAACCATTTTCTATCTCCATAACTACATTATTAATTAATATATCTCCATCAAATTTTGCTCCTTTAGGTAATCTTTCTCCAAAAGTTCCATAAGTAACAACCTTTTCTTCTATATCTAATTTTAAAGTTTTAGATTTTTGATTGGCAAACCTTAAAATATAACAATTATTACTACCTTCATAACATTCTTCAATCTTTGAATATCCATTTTCCATCAAATCCTTTTCAATAGCATTCATAAGGTTTCCTCTAAAAACAGTTAACCTAGCTGTATGTTGATAATAAAATAACTTTTCAGTTAAAGTTAATACTGATTTAAACATAGCAATCATTAAAAAGGATATAATAATAAAGCTAACTAATAATTCAATTGTCGAAAAACCCATTGTTTTTTTCATTTTTTACTCCCCAACCTTTATAACTATATTAGAATAAGAACCGTCATCTAAACAAACAATTATACGATATTGTGATGGATAATTGTTTATTGGGATTAATGTTTTTAAATAATTTATAAAGATAATATTTGTATTTTCAGGCAAACCATTAATAATTTCATTATTAATGTTAAAAACAGAAAAATAAATATCCGCGATATCTAATTTATCTATTAAAGTTGAAAAATACAAATTAAGATTATTATCATTAAAATCATAATCTGTTATTTTCTTAATCTTATCGGTTCCTAAAAAAAATATCATATCTTCAATTACCTCTTCAGTAGTTAAAAATAATTTAATATTATTAACCGCATGAATTGATTGAATAGTATCATAATAATAATTTTCTTCATAATTACTATACAATGATGTTATCTGACGATAAAAAAATATTAACACCACTGCTGCAATAGTAACTACAATCAATGTTTCGCTTAAAAAAAATCCTTTATTATTCATTTTATCCCTCTTGCTATTATCATATAAATATTATATAATATATTTATAATAAATACTAGGGGTTAAAATAAAGTTGGGTGATACATTTGCTTAGAAGCTTTGATTTTGAAAAGTTACCAATCGTTGAAATTGTTAATGAAATAATTTTAGATGCCATTAGAAGAAGTGCTAGTGATATTCATTTTGATTCTTTGATTGAGTATATGAAGATTAGAATTAGAATAGATGGTTTACTAGTTGACTATGCCATGGTTCCAAATACTTTTAAAAAAAATGTCATTACTCGAATTAAAATTATTGCTGGCATGAATATTACCGAAACAAGATTACCTCAAGATGGTTCAGTTCAAACTATTTTAAAAGATATTACTCTGGATTTAAGGGTATCAGCATTACCTACTAATAAAGGAGAAAAAATAGTTGTTAGAATTTTAGATTATTCGATGAGTTTAAAAGGAATTGAAAATTTAGGTTTTGGAGAAACTAATTATAAAAAAATGCTATCAATGATAGCATCTCCAAGTGGAATTATTTTAGTTACTGGAGCGACTGGGACAGGAAAATCAACTACTATTTATTCCATTTTACAACGATTAAACAAAGAAACAACTAATATTATTACGGTAGAAGATCCAATTGAAATGGATATCCAAGGTGTTAATCAAGTTCAAGTTAACAGCGATATTGGATTAACCTTTACTAACATTTTAAGATCGGTTTTAAGGCAAGATCCTAATATTATTATGATTGGCGAAATAAGAGATGTTGAAACAGCCAAAATTGCAATTAGAGCCTCAATCACTGGACATTTGGTATTGTCAACCCTACATACAAATAATTCTCTTAATACCATTGAAAGATTACTTGATATGGAAGTTGAAAGATATTTATTAGCCGGGGCCTTAATTGGAATAGTATCACAAAAATTAGCTCGTAAACTTTGTGAACATTGTCGTCAATTAAGACCTACTAATCAATATGAAAAAAATCTCTTTAAAAGGATTTTAAATCTTGATGTTAAGGAAATTTATGCGGTTGAAGGATGTGAAGAATGTAATAATGGTTATCGAGGCCGAATTGCTATTCATGAGGTATTAATTATTAATCAAGCCATTAGAGATGCTATAGCGGAAGGTGTTACTAAAGAAAAATTAAGAGAATTAGTATATAAAGCTGATGTTACCACCTTATTACAAGATGGATTAGAAAAAGTAATTAGTGGAATAACCACTTGTGAAGAAGTTTTAAAAATTATTGAACTAGAAGAAGAAATTGATGATAATACTAAACATTATCGTTATGATTTAGGAAAAGTTGTTGAAGAAAGCAATAATAAAGAAATTAAAGGTCTAACCGATGATTCAATAGAAATATTAACCTAAAAACAACCTTGTTCACTTAAATGATTGCTAATTAAATTATATTGATAATCTTTACTATTTAAAAAATTAATTACACCAAGCAGTTCTGTTTTAGTATGTCGATTAAGATCAAAGGTAATAATACTACCCTTTTCGATCTTATTTTTATTTATACTAAAATTATTACTTAAATTAATTAACAAATCAGTTTTAATAGTATGCATTTTATATTTAGCACATAATCTTAAATCGTTTTCTCTCTCATTAGGTACTAAACAATAATTAGAACTATTATTCCCTATCGCTTCAATCATATTATTAGTCCATAATAATAAATCCTCTTCATATCTTCCATCATAGCCTAAATTATATATTTCATGCCCATTCTTAACAATTTCATAAATAATTTTACTATTATGTTCAATAATTGAACCATCAATAAAAAAAGAAGCTAATACCTTTTTACTCGATAATACTTTTAAAACCTCTTTTAGATAATCAAGCTTAGTTATTTTAAAAATCAAAGCTACTTCATTTTTGATTTTATTTCCTCTTATAATATATTTATCATACACTTTAGCTAATGACAATTCTGGTTTTATTTCAAAGTATTCAATCATATTAGGATTAAAGCGATTAATTTGTTTCATTTTAAGATAACTTTTATTTTTATTAACAATACAACCATTAATACCCGGAATAATCTCTTCTTCATTAATTAAAGCATTAATAGCTTTAATATTGTATGTTTCTTCAAAAATATCAAGTTTAATCATTAATGGATCCTTACTTTTAACAAGAGTTACTACCTTATAAGTATAAAAAAAACTAAAAACAAACAATAATAAAACAGACATTATCTTTAAGATGTTTTTAATCATTTTTTTCACCCATTAAAATTATATGAAATTAAGCTTTTAATATTAAATCTTTTCTTCATATAAATTGAGTAAGCGGCGATAAATACCTGGTTCAATTAGCTCAATTGCACTGATGGATAATTCCAAGGCCCTTTTATAATCGCCCTTAAGAAAATAAAATTCAGCTTTTGATAGATCCTCATCAGTTTGCCTTTTACTAGTTCGATAACGATTACCATAAATAATAGCCATTTCAGTTAACATCCCTGTTTTAACTAGTTCATTAGTAGTATTATATAATTTAAAAACTAAATCACGAGCTGTATCAACTCTTGTATTTAAAGTTTCAATATTAATAGGCTTTCTAGCTAATTCTTTATTAATTTCCTTAATTCCGTCTTGAGCTTCTTTTAATTCAATAAAATAATAATCGGGAATCATCGGCAATTTATAATCCCTTAATTTATATTTAGCTCTTTTTAATAATTCATTTATATTATTTAATTGCTCATAGGCCCTCTGTTCATCACCTTGCATATTACCTATACTATCGACCAAACTATCTAATCTATTTTCCATTTTAGTCAATCTAATCATCAATAATTCTATTTCCTTATTAAGTCTTGAATAAGGAAAACTTTTAGCTTTAGTAGTATCATATAATGCCTTAAAATCATTGTTTAAAAGATTTAAATCGTCATTTAATTGATCTAATAAGTTTATTTGATCGTTTGACACATCATAACAATATTTTAAATCCTCAATCTTTTCATATAATTGATTAACAATATCGTTTAATTTAAGCAATTTACTTTTAAAACTTATTACATTTTCTTCAAAAACCTTTTTAATTAATCTTTCTCTCTCAAAATCATTAAACAAATTATCAAAATATTCAACAAATGTTTTAAGTTCAAATAAAGCTTCTTCTAAATTAAGTACTTTTACCCGATCAATAATATTGTTGATTTTTTTAGTTATCTCTTCTAGGTTATATTCGACATTCAAATAATCTAACTGGTAACCATCCTTTTTCATTTTATTATACATCTTAATAATATCATCTTTCTTTTGAGGGATAACATTATCAATCATCAACACAATAGCCGGTACTTCTTCAATCACTATTGCCATATGTTTAATCATATCATCAGTAGCTTTAACAATCCTATTTACTTCATCAAAATCAGTATTTTCAATAGCTAATTCAAACTCTTGAAACCTTTTTTCAATATTTTCAAATTGTAACTCAATTGAATTTCTTACTTTCCCATATGTTTCTTTCTGTTTAATAAAGGTTTGTAACAAATCCCGATACAATCCTTTTAAATCAGTAATAAGTTTACGATTCTTTTCTTCACTTAAAGTAATTGTTTGAATTTCATTTAATAAATTATTAGTTTTTGCTTTAGCTTCATAAATTCTTATTTCAATATCGGCTATTTTAATTAATAAATCTCGATATTTTTTCTGCGCTAATAAAAAATCAGCTTCTAATAACATATCATTAATAAAATTTAAAGAATCGTTTTTAATTAAGTTGAATTTCTTTTGCCACCCTGAAAATCGTTTTTCGATTTTTTCATTCTTAACCAAAGCCTCTACTTTATTTAGTTCTGATAAAATAGTAGCCCCGATTACTTCGTTTTTAGCTTTTTCTAATAGTTGTAATTCTTTCTTTAAATTATTAGTTTTAACTGCTTGAATAATATATAAAACTAAAAATAGAAAAACAATTCCTAATAATGCATAAATTACTAAATCAGGAGTTAAATTCAATATTATCACCATCTTATATTTATATTTTATCATAACCGAAAGTTTTTAGCTATATTTTGATAAAAAAGTTGACGAAGAATGGTTTTAATAATATAATGATATTGCTTATTGTTAAGCAGCCTTATTATGACATTGATAATCAGTTTATTTATTATTAAATTAGTAGCTAGCGGCTGCCTAGTGAACATCTTAAAATAAACCTTATCAATGGACATAATATAAAATTAGAAATTAAAGGAGGATACATGTCTAGATATACAGGACCAATCTATAAAAAAAGTAGACGAGTAGCTTATTCCACTTTAGAAACTGGGGAAGAATTAAAAAGAAAACCATATCGTCCTGGTCAACACGGACAAGAAAGGCGTAGAAAACCATCTAACTATGGAATACAATTAACAGAGAAGCAAAAGATTAAATTTATTTATGGATTAAACGAACGTCAATTAAAAAAAACTTTTAAAGAAGCGGGAAAAATGAAAGGTATTCATGGCGAAAACTTTTTAAAATTATTAGAAAGCCGTTTAGACAATGTAATTTATCGAATGGGTTTAATTAAAACTAGACGAGGAGCTAGACAATTTGTTAATCATGGTCACGTATTAGTTAATCAAAAAAAGGTAGATATTCCATCATATCAAGTTAAACCGGGAGATGTTATTTCATTAAAGGATAAAGCTAAAGAATTTATTATTATTAAAGGAGCTTTAGAAAAAACCACTCCTCCAGTAGCGTATGTATCTTTTGATCCTAAAAAATTAGAGGGTAATTTTATTAGACATCCTGATCGAAATGAATTAGATGATGAAATCAACGAATCCTTAGTAGTTGAATTTTATAATCGTTAATAACAACTCAAGCTTAGCCTTGAGTTTTTTTATTATCTTTAGATACCTTTAATTCATTTCTTTTTTTTAAATAATTAATTATTCTTTGATATTGATCTTCGCTTAATGATTTACATTTTTTAGGATCAATGTTATTTTTAACTATTTGAAAAGTCATCTCAGCACATCCTCCAAAACCACATACGCCACAATTATAACCAGGTAAAAAAGCTAAAACAGCTTCTACTTCATGATCAACTTTATTTAAATAAAAATTAATTAAAACAATTAGAACACTTAACCCAAAAGCAATTACTGTAACAATTAATACTCCAACCATAATTATTTACCTCACTTCATCTTTTAAACTATGGATACCTTTTTGAAATAAAACCAATTAAAAAAACTAACCTCCAATATATCTAGCAAAAATCATTGACATAATTCCAGCGGTTATTAAAGCTATTGGAAATCCTTGGAAAGGTTTAATAATAGGAGCTTTTTCTATTCGCTCTCTAATAGTTGCAAAAAGATAAATAACTAACCAAAAGCCCAAACTACTTCCTATTGAAAAAACTAACGTTTCTAAAAATGTATAATTAGATTGAATATTTAACAAAACAATTCCTAAAACTGCACAATTAGTAGCTATTAAAGGAAGATAAAGACCTAAAGCTTTATTTAATTTAGGAAAGAATCTCTTAATAATGATAATAATCAATTGAACAAAAGAAGCAATTACTAAAATAAAGATAATTGTTTTTAAATACTCAGTATTAGTTTTAACTAATAAATAACGATAAATTAAAAAGGTTATTATGCTAGATAAAGTAACCACAACCATCACAGCCAAACCCATTCCCATCGCTTTTTTTTCTCTGTTTGATACACCTACAAAAGGACAAATTCCTAAAAACTTAGTTAAAACAATATTTTCTGTTAATAAGCTTTTAATAAATAAAGTAAATAGATTCATCTTAAACCTCTTTCTTTCTAAAAGCATTAATAATTCCCATTAAAATACCCAAAGTTATAAAAGCACCAGCTGACGTTAAAAAGAAATTATTAGGGGTTAAATCATTAGCTGGTAAAATACTATATTTCATAAAATAACCCGTTAAAGAAGAAGTTTTATCCATAATCGTAATTGTATTATTACCTAATAATTCTCTAATTAAGCCTAAAAACGATATCGCCATAGTAAAACCTAAACCTGTTTTTAAAGCATCAAAAAAACTTTGTTTTACATTGTGAGAAGAAGCATATGATAAAGCTCTTCCTAAAACAATGCAATTAACAACAATAAGAGGCAAATAAATGCCAAAAGCATCATAAAGGGGCTTAACATAGGACCTCATTAATAATTCTAAAACAGTTACCCAAGTAGCAATAATAATAATATAAACAGGGATTCTAATTTGCTCAGCTACCACTTTTTTAATTAAGGAAATAACTACATTAGTAAAAATTAAAACTAATAACACTGATAATCCCATAATAAAAGAATTTTCTAAAGTAGTTGTAACAGCTAAAGTAGGACACATTCCTAAACAAGAAACAAAAATAGGATTATTATTAAATAATGATTTAATAAATGATTTCTTTTTCATTAAAGGCCTCCTATTAAATAATGAGTAATATAAATTACTAAGGCACATATAAAAGCAATTAAAGTAAAAACTAAAATAGGTTTAATTATTTTCATGATTCACCTGCATGATATTCCAAAACATATTTAACCATCATTTTTAAAGAATGAGAAGATACTGTCACTCCACTAATAGTATCAACTTCCTCAAGCTTAGCTTGATGATTAATTAATAAATCAAGATAATTAACCCGCTCAATTTCAGTCCAATAACTTTCGTTTTCACTTATAATATCAATAACCATTAAATAATCATCTTCAAAAATTAAAATAGCCTCAATTAAACCCTTAAATCCTTTAGTTGTTACTCGATAAATAGTTTGCTGTTTAATTTTATTAACCTCTTTAATAGTAACTAAATCATCAGTAATCAAAGCTTTGTTTTTTAGTTGATAACCAAGATAAAAACTTATTCCTAAAATTAATAAACCTAATGAAATTAAATAGCTTATTTTTATTTTCCTATTAAATTTACTTTTAGAACCTATTTTATCAAAAATAAAAACCATCATATTCATCGATAAAATAGCCGTCATAACCCCTTCAGGATAAGGAGTTAGAAACCGAAAAACAACTGTTAATAATCCTAATCCTAAAGCAAATAAAAACTGCCCCATTCTCGTTACTGGACTAGTTACTGGATCAGTCACCATAAAAGTAGCCCCAAATATTAAACCACCACTTAAAAGATGAAATATTGGATACCATAAACTAAGATCATTATAATAACCAATAATAAAGGTCATTATAAAAACGGTTGTTAAATAAACTATCGGAATTATCCATTTAACTACCTTGGTAGCTATTAAAAAAATTAAAGCACTTAAAATTAAAACTTTACTAGTTTCTCCTATCGCTCCTGGAATAAAACCTAAAAAATAATCTAACATTCCTCCAAAAGGAGTTAATAAAGATTCTTGAGAACCCAAATGATTAAGATTACTTAAATTAGTTAAAGGGGTTGCTTTGCTAATAGCATCCATTTCTAAAGCATTTAAATATCCTCCCCTGCTAACTAATAAAGATCCATAAGCAAAACTAATAAATAAAGCTCCAATTAAAGCAGGATTGAAAATATTATATCCAAAACCACCAAATAACATTTTACCAATTATAGTAGCTACAACTGCTCCTAAAGATACTAACCATAAAGGGGTATTTAAAGGAATAATTAAAGCTAAAAACAAACCTGGAAAAAAAGAATATGAATGTTTAAGATAAGTTATAAAAGAAGAAGCCTTTAATTTTAAAACTAATTTAATATAAATTACTTCAGCTAATAAAGATGTCCCACTTGCTAATCCAATTATAAATAAAGGTCTAAATAGTTGAAAAAAAGTAAGATATCCTTCTTGATAAGGAATAATCCCATTTTTATAAAAAGCAAAAGCAATAATCGGTAACAAAGCAATTATTAAACGCTTCATTATTTTAGTAGTATGATCTTTATCTTTTAAATGCGGACCATTATCAACTATTAAGTTCATATCAATGCCTCCTTATTTCATCTTTAGCTTTAATAACAGCCCCTCTAACATCAATTTTAGAAGGACAAACATAAGAACAAAGTCCACATTCAATACATCTTTCAGGACGAAGAGGGATTAGTTTTTCATAATCATCTATAGCATCCCTTATTAAAATAGGAGCTAATGATACTGGGCAAATTGAAACACATCTTCCACAACGAAGACAAGTAAGAGCCTCTTCTTTAAAAGCTCCATCAATTAATAATATCCCATTTAAATTCTTAGTAACCATTATATCATCACTTTTTAAAGATAAGCCCATCATTGGCCCACCAGCAATTAATTTAATAGGTAATTCCTCATCATAGCCTCCTACTTGATTAATAACATCTTTTATTGGAGTCCCTATTTTAACTAATACATTTTGAGGTTTAATTATCTTTTCTCCACTAATAGTTATAATTCTTTTACTAATTGGTTTTTGGTATTTTAAAGCCTTATAAATAGCATAGATAGTTGATATGTTATTTACTACTACCCCAATATCACTAGGTACTGTTTGATATTCTTTTTTAAGAATCATTTTAATTAAATACTTTTCCCAACCCATTGGATAAATATCAACTACCGTAACCAATAAAATATTAGGATAGGTTCCCAAATAACTTTCTATTTTAGTTCTTAATTGATAATTTGTTTCTTTAATCGCAATAAAACCACTTTTAATATTATTTATTTCCATAACAGCATCAATAGTCTCTAATATTTCTTCAATTTTTAACATTGTAATCATATGATCAGCCGTCAGATATGGT
Source organism: uncultured Muribaculaceae bacterium (assembly GCA_964491535.1). GTDB lineage: Bacteria > Bacillota_I > Bacilli_A > RF39 > UBA660 > CAZBGR01. Next base: position 13,863 of record CAZBGR010000009.1, on the reverse strand, counting down.
TCACATTCAACCGCATTAACAATAATAGTATTTAAATCAGCTTGATATTTAATATAAGTTGGAAAATCACTCCCCCCCATACCAGTTACTGCACATTCTTTTAATAATTCAACAAATTTTTCTTTCAAGTAATTAGTTAATTTCCTTTTAGCACCCTTTAATTTTTGTTTTTCTTGATAATCATTTTCGATGACCACACATTTTACTTTTTTCCCATTTAAATACAATTTATCCTTAATATCAATAACTTTACCACTAACACTTGCATGAATAGGTAATTCTAGATAATCATCACGAACTCCAATAACTTCTCCTTTTTGAACCTTAGCCCCTATTTTAACTAAACACTTACATTCTAAATTAGTATGATTAACTAATGGGATATAAACAACTTTTGGTTTGTTTATTTCTAATACCCGATTGGTAATTGACCTTTTTTTATGATTAATAAGTTTAATTCCACTTAGCATTCTATCACCATTATTATAATACCACCTTTTAATATAAAAAAAAAGGTTTTAACCTTTTTATAAACATACCCAATAAAACATTTTAAAACAAATAATATCTTAAAGCAGTTTCCGCAATTTCCTTCATAATTTCATACATTTCATCAACCGTCCATTTTTCTTCTCTAAAATACATGGAGACCGGAGAAAAAAAATTATAATTAGCATCCCCATCTTTTTTAAATACATAAGTTTTATTCAAAGGATAAAATTCATTAAGCATAAAAACCTTAGATAATACAGTTTTTTCAGAAACTGAAAAATCACAACCCCAACCAAAACAAATAAAAGGTGTAATTTTTTCGTGATTCATCATCGCTTTAATTCCAGTTAAATTCTTTCCTAATCTTTCAATTGCATTACCTGTAGCTTGACGATTTTTACCTTCTTTTAATCTTTGTTTATTTGTTCCTTGTCTTTTTACTTCTGATATTAATATTGGTTTTTTAAAATTAACGGATTTCTTTTCTAAAAATAGTATTCCCCCATCAGGTTCAATTCTTCGATCTTCAAAACTATAATCAAATTCCAATCTAATTTTATGAGTTTTTATTAATTCAATCATATATTCAATTTGAATGTTTTTATTAAAAACTATTTCATAACCAATTAACTGTTTTTCAAATCTTTTCTTTAAATATTTTATAACCATTTGCATTGCCTCATAAATATTTTTATCATCTATTTTAGATTTAACATTTTTAGGTTTATGCTGTTCATATCTAGTTCTTAACAAATCATGTTGACGCGACATTTTCATCCCCCCGATACGTTTTTACTATAAATAAATATTCTTTTACATATAAATTTCTTTCAGATAAATTTCTACTCCCTCTATATGTATTATAAGCTATTTCCTTTACCTCAATTTTCCCCTTTTTTTGCAACAACTTAATCATATCTTCATAAGAAATAAAACCTTCATTATTATACGAAACTATAAGATACTTACAATCTAAATTTTCTATTAATAACTTAAGTTGATTTATAGCTTTTCTTTTCACATTATAATTAGATCTATTCCAATTTTTTGGAATACCCGAAATTTTACTGGTTTCAATATCTAATTTATTTTCAATAATTAAATTTAACATAAAATAATTTGAACCATAAGGATGCTCATTATATGGAGGATCAATATATACAATATCTAAATTATTAAGTTTTTTAACCAATTTGTTAGCATCTTCTCTGTAAATTTTAACTTTACATTTATATTCACTTAAAACAGGTCTATTTATTTTAATATTACCTTTAATTCTTTTTAACGCATATTCCCCATTACCACCATATTTTCCAATTCCTGTAAAGGAATTCTTATAAAAACCTTTAAAAACACCAGCTGTATTTGTTTTAATTGATGCTTCTGTAATCAATTGAGCCATAAACATTGTTTTATAAGGTTCATCAAAAAATTCAATAGCTTGTCTAACCGTATCTATGAATTGAGCATTTCTAGTTGTATAAAATACCCTTTCACCCGCCTTTATATTACTATCATCCTTTGGAGCATAATGAGTAGCTATAATTCCCGTAGTTAGCCAATTCTTTTTAATGTCTTTAAGTAATTGATTATAATTTTTTGTATACTTCAACCAATCAACATCAACATTATTCATTAAATAACAAGTATTAATAATTTCAGAATATCTTTCCATATCATTAACAATTAAAGTTGAAGAATATTGTTTCATTAATCTAGCAACTATCCCAGAACCCGAAAACAAATCAACATTAATAGTTTTTGACTTATTTAATTCTTTTTGAATAATTTTAATTTCTTTTTCTATATAAGGTAATAAACTTCTTTTATTACCTAGATAAGTTATTATTTGCTCAGTTAAAAATTTTTTGTTTTCCATATTTCATTCCTTCGCCTTAATAATTATCAACATCTTTATAATTTGATTTTAAAATTAAAAATCAATATTAACCCCATTATATGTTTTTTTCTAATTTATATATAAATTATAACATGATTCTAATATTTTTACTACACTAACTGTAAAAAGGATAGTGTAAATATCTAAGGAAATCAAACATAAGTTACCCTTTTCTTAAATTCGATTTTTATTTATAATTTGTAGATTATAAAATAACGAATTATAAATTTATCGATAAAATTTTTAGTTAAAAAATACGCACTTTTTACTTAATAAAAATAACCTTTATTCCCTTTATTATAAGAGATTAAAGGTTGTTGCCTTTTTAAAACTGTCAAAGAATTATAACCAATCTTTATATTTCTTTATATAAATTGATTTAATCAATTCTGCAGCTAACATATAAGCGATAATAACTATTAACAACCAAAAAAGATAAATTTTAGGAAGCGTTACTAAACCTATCACAGATCCAAATTTTGCACTTGGTAAAATAAAACCTATCACAGAAATTATAATAGTAGTAAAAATAATAATTGGTGAAGCTAAACTTTTAAAGAATGGTAGTTTCTCAGTTCTAATTATATGAATAATTAAGGTTTGAGATATAATACCCATCATAAACCAACCCGATTGAAATAAGCTTTGATTTGAAATGGTATTAGCTCCTATTAAATACCAAAGTATAGCAAAAATTATTAAATCAAAGATGGAGCTTAAAGGGGCGAACCAAAAGGTAAAACGAGTAATATTAGTAGCTATCCATTTTCTTGGTTTTTTTAAATAATTATGATCAACTTTATCAAATGGAATTCCTGTTTGAGAAAAATCATATAATAAATTTTGAATTAAAATATGAATGGGAAGTAATGGTAAAAACGGTAGTAAAATACTAGCTACAATAACACTAATCATATTACCAACATTAGAGCTGATGGCCATATTTAAATATTTCATAATATTAGCAAATATTTTACGGCCCTCAATAATTCCTTTTTCTAAAACAAGAAGACTTTTTTCTAACAAGATTATATTAGCTGTTTCTTTAGCAATTTCAACCCCAGAATCAACTGAAATCCCCACATCAGCCTCTATTAAAGCAGGGGCATCATTAACACCATCCCCCATATAACCTACTATATGACCCTTTTCTTTTAACAACCTTATTATATAAGCTTTTTGTAAAGGAGCAATTTTAGAAAACAAAGTAACTTTGTTTATCTTTTTTAACAATTCTTTTTTAGTCATTAACTCAATATCATTTCCCGTTAAAGAATTAATAGTTTTAATACCAACTTGTGAACAAACATTTTTAGCTACTAATTCATTATCGCCAGTTATTACTTTTATTTTTATGCCATATTCATTCAATAGTCTTATTGCTTCTTTAGCACTAGCTTTAGGTGGATCTAAAAAAGAAACAAACCCCAGTAATACCATTTTATTTTCATCTTCTTTAGCAAATAAAGATGCATCTCTTAAAAAGATATCCTTTTTAGCTACCGCTATAACTCTTAAACCCTTTTTATTTAAACGAGTAGCAACCTTAGCTATTTTTTCTCTTAAATTACCCTTTATTTTAATAATTTTTCCATCATGTTCTAGATAACTGCTAATAGCCAAAATTTCTTCAGTCGCCCCTTTAGTAATTAAAACCTTTTCTTTATTGTTTTTTTCTAAAATAATTGACATTCTCCTCCTGTTAAAATCAAAAGGAATTTCATCAATTTTTTTATAATTAGATAAAACTAAGGTTAATTTATTTTTTACAGCTCTAGAAATAATAGCCTTATCTAATAAATTCTTTAAACCGGTTTGAAAATGACTATTTAAATAAGCATATTTTAAAACACCTTTATTCTCATTACCATAAACATCTAAATATTCATCTAAAACAATATTATCTTCAGTAATCGTCCCCGTTTTATCAGTACATAAAACATCAATCGCTCCTAAATTTTGAATACTATTAAGATTTTTAACAATAACTTTATTTTTAGACATTGAAATAGAGCCTTTCGCTAAATTAGAAGTTACAATCATTGGTAATAATTCTGGAGTAGTTCCAACTGCCACTGTAAGAGCAAAAATAAAGGCTGTTAAAGGATGTCCCTTTGTAAATATATTAATAAAAAAAACCAAAGGCGTCATTATTAAGGTAATTTTAATTAAAAGCCAACTAACTTTACTAATTCCAATATCAAAGGCTGTTTTTTGATCATTTTTAACAATCGTTTTAGACATCTTTCCTAAATAAGTATTAGAACCAGTAGCAATAACAATCGCTTTTGCTGAACCACTAATAACATTAGTCCCTAAAAAACAAATATTAGAAACATCAAAAACATTATTATCTTTATTTATATTATGAGGGAATTTTTCAACCGGCTCTGATTCACCAGTAAAAGATGATTGACTAACAAAAAGATCCCTACATGATAAGATTCTCATATCAGCAGGAATAATATCACCAGCTGATAATTTGATGATATCACCTATAACAACTTCCTCTAAAGGTATTTCCTTAACTCTACTTTCCCTTATAACAGCAGTTGTATTAATAATTAATCTTTTTAAATTAGTAAGGGATTTTTGAGAGCGAAACTCTTGAACAAAATGCATTAAGCTACTAATAACAATAATAAAGGTTAAAATAATAATAGTAGCATAATCATTTGACTGAGAAAAAATAATATCAGTAAAAAAAGAAATTATAATAATGATAATCAATAAGATATTAAACGGATTTAAAAGAACTTTTTTTAATAACGCTAAACTAGAAAAATAATCTTGATCATTAATTTTATTAGGACCTATTTTAGAAAATATTTTATTAACATTTTTATAAGAAAGCCCGTTAAGATTAGAATTAAAATGATTAAGAATTTCTTTTTCTTTCATTTTGCTATAATTAATAAGATTAGTATTTATCTTTTTATTCATCGCAAACCTTCTTCCTTAACTATTAATATAATATACTAAAAAAAGTGAAAAGTAAAAATAAGATTATTAACCTTACATAAAAAGCGGACACTTAACTTTTCAATTTATAATTAATTGTTTATTTTATAATCATTGAACTTTCATAAAATAGAGGTAGAAAAATAAAATCTTCTTCTTTTAATTTTTTAATTATATTAGGTAAGGCGGTTAATGTTTTTTGATTAAAATCATGCATTAAAACTACTACCACCTTTTTATTTTTAACGCCATTAATTACATTATTATAAAGCCCTTCCGCAGTAAAATTATTATTACAATCCCCAGTTGAAACATTCCAATCGACATATCCATAGTTAAGCTCTCTTAACCTTAATAATATCCTATGGCGATAATCTGCTTTAGCAGTAGTACTTCCTCCTGGAAATCTTAAAATATTAGTCTTCGCTCCCGTCTTAGCCACTAAAAAGGATTCTTGTTTAATGACATCTGTAATAAAAGAATCCACATCCTTATAAAGCCCTGTAAAAATTGCATGAGAATAAGTATGATTAGCAATCGTATGCCCATCATTGTAAATTCGTTGATAAAGATTATAATAATTTTTTTTTGATTTTCCAATTAGAAAAAAGGTTGTTAAAATATCGTTTTCTTCAAAGACATCCAAAAAAGAAGAGGTATAGCTATATGGACCATCATCAAGCGTAAGATAAGCAATCTTTTTAGTTCCTTGACCCGCTAATACTAACGATTCATATTTTAAAGCATTATCAAAGAATTGCTCTTTAATTAAAATAATTTTTTGATTAATATTACGTAAAGTTTCAGTTTCCTTTTTAAGTTCTGATAATTCATTCTTTTTTTCTTTTAAATCGTGCTCTTTATTTAATATTAAATGCTTTATAGCTTTTATCTCATCTTGCTGTTGATTATTTAAACTTTTTAAATATAATAATAAAAACATATTTAAAAGAAAAAGAAAACTAGTTATAAAAAAGAAATTAAATATTATTTTAACAATTCTTCTAAACCCTGATTTTGCCTTACCCATTTTTGATATTCCTTTACTTCTTTTTCTTTTTCTGTTTTTAAAGTATCTTCTTCTAATGATATTCTTTTTATTTTTCCTAAAACCTCATTATAACTTTTATTAAGCTGTAATAATTCTTTTTTTATAACAATTAAATCTTTCTTTTTTTGATTGAATTCTTTATAATTTATAAATAATAATCCAAAACTAATTCCTACACTAACAATTAAAAAACTTTTAAAAAATTTCATCATAAACATAATTTCCTTTTAAAAAATTATATCATAAAAATTTAATTATCAATACTCTTTTAATTAAATTTATATTAATTTAACATTATGAAAAACCACTTCAACATCTTCATTATTATCTAAAGAATTTAATAAATTTTCAAAAACTTCCTTTTCCTTTTGATTAAGAGTAATTTGTTGATAAGGGAGCAAAGTAACCATTTCGTTATTAAAAACAATATTTTTTCTATAATTAATTAATACCTGTTTAAGTTTATCAAACTCTGATGGCATTCCATATAAAGTAATCATATCTTGATCCTTTTTTATTTCTTTAAGATTAAGATCAGCTTCTATTAAAACCTCTAAAACAGCATCCTCATCATCATCGATAAAACTGATAATTGATAAATGTTCAAAAAGATGACTTACACTGCCAGGAGCTCCTAATTTAGCCTTGTTTTTAGCTAATATATTTCTAATAACACTAATAGTTCGATTAGTATTATCAGTTACACAATCAATAATTAAAACTGATGATGAAGGTCCAAAAGCTTCATAACGAACCGATTTATATTCATCACCTTTCCCTTTAGTTACTCTATCAAGTGCCCTTTTAATTAAATCATTAGGCACTTGATCCATTTTAGCTTTATCAACTAATCGTTTTAAATCTAAATTAATATTTAAATCTGTTCCTTTTTTTTTAGCTAGAGTATAAATATCCTTTGCATATATAGAATATAATTTAGTTTTAGCTAAATCTGTTTTAGCTACTTTTCTTTTTCTAACTTCATAAGCCCTTCCCATACATTCACCTCCCTTAATAAAAAAGATAATTAGCTATTTAATTATCCTCATTTTCTTCTAATTTTATTAATACTTCTCTCGCCTTAGGACCATTTGGTGGACCAACAATACCCCTTTCTTCTAACAAGTCAATAATACGAGCCGCTCTATTATATCCTAAACGATAACGACGTTGAATTAAAGAAGCACTTAATTTACCCTTTTTAATAGCAAATTCTACAATTTCATCATATAAAGGATCTTCATCATTAACCCCTTTTTGATTAGGAGATGTTATTTTATCTTCTAACTTTAATAGTTTTTCATCATATTTAGCCTTCTGTTGTTTTATAGTAAAATCAACTACCTTTTTTATTTCTGTTTCCGAAACAAAAGAACCTTGCAACCTAATAGGTACATTTTCACCCATTGGCAAAAACAACATATCACCTTTACCCAAAAGCTTCTCAGCACCACCCATATCTAGAATAGTTCTTGAATCAACATTACTACTAACTGCAAAAGAGATACGTGAAGGAATATTTGATTTAATTAACCCCGTTATAATATCTGTAGAAGGCCGTTGAGTAGCGACAATTAAATGAATCCCAGCCGCTCTAGCCATTTGAGTAATACGCATAATTGAATCTTCTACCTCTTTAGCAGAAGTCAACATTAAATCTGCTAATTCATCAATAATAACTATAATATAAGGTAACCTAATTAATTTTTCTTCACCCATTAAATGCTTGTTTTCTTTATTTACATACTGATTATAATTTACAATGTTTTTAGCCCCGACTTGATCAAATAAATCATAACGACTTTCCATTTCTCCTACAATTTTCATTAAAGCTACTGAAGCTTTTCTTGGATCAGTTACTACTGGGGTTAACAGATGAGGAATCCCATTATAAAAATTAAGTTCAACCTTTTTAGGGTCAATTAATAATAATTTTACTTCATCAGGTTTAAAATACATTAAAAGAGAAATAATAATAGAATTAATACAGACAGATTTTCCACTACCCGTAGCCCCAGATACTAATAAATGAGGCATTTTATTAAGTTCTGCATAAATAGATTTTCCCATTATATCTTTACCTAAACCAACTAATAATTTATGATGATGGACATTTGAAATTGAACTTAATACTTCTTTTAACAAAACAATGGTGCTTTTCTTATTTGGAATTTCAATCCCTATTGTTTTTTTACCAGCAATAGGTTGAATACGAATATCTTTAGCTGCTAAAGCTAAAGCTATTTCTACCTTTAAACTTAATAATCTATTTACCTTAGTTCCAGCTTTTAATTCTACTTCATATTGAGAAACACTAGGCCCAATTTGAACCTCAACTACTTTACCACCTACTCCAAAATCATCAAAAACACGTTCTAAAATTTCAATATTACTCCTAACCATTCCTTGACTATCGTTACTTCTATCTAATCTAGGATGATTAAGTAAACTCATTGGTGGTAATAAATATTTATTATCATCTTTATTATCATCTTTAAAGTCCTCTTTAATATCCTCTTTAACTATTGTCTCTTCTTCTATTTCATCATTTCGAATATTAGTTAATTCATCCAAACTTGAGATAATAACTTTATCCTCTTTAGAATCTAATACTTCTTTATCCTTTTTAAAGAAACTAATAATCTTTTTTGTTTTAATTATTAACCATTTAACACCTTCTGATAACGAGATATTAAATAACATAATAAAACCAAAAATAAGCAAAGCAAAAACAATCACAATAGCCCCATCAGCAAATAATTTAACTAACGCAATCGCTAAAAGACAACCAATCATTCCTCCACCCGCATCAACCTGATGATAAGTATCTTTAAAAGCTAATAATAATTGATTAACAGTATCTTTAATCACTATAGATGCTTTAAAATCAACTTTAACATAATTCAAATGAGAAAAAATTAAAATAGCAAAAAATAAAATATAAAGGCCTACTAAACGACCAGCAAAAAAATCAGGTCCTTCACGATGAACAACCATATAAATACCAATACAAAAAACATAAATTAAAATAACATGATACCAAGATCCGCCTATAAAAATGGCAAAACCACTAATAACATTCCCAATAGGACCAAAATCACCCAAGCCAATAATAGTAATTAATAATAATAATAAACCAATTAACTCTGAACGATATTTTACTTGTTTAATTTCAGCGTCTTTTTTTTCCTTTTTCTTTGCCATTTTAACCTCCATCTATTAAATACTTCTAAATAGATAAATTTTGATATTTCAAATTTTATTAAAATAATCATTACTTTAAATATTATAATTTCCCTATAGGTATTTTATCATGAAAGACTTAATTTGTATAATAATATCCTTTTTAAAATGTTAATTTTCAAGCCAGAGACCTTCCTTTTTTAATTTATCAATAAGCTTATTACGTTCTTTTTCATTTTTAGTAAAATAAGTTTTTTTATATTTATCAGCTACAAAATAATAATAATCATGGTTTTCAGGATAAATAGTCGCTAAAATAGAGGCTTCACTAGGAAGTGAAATAGGCCCTATTGGTAATTTACCAGCCATTCTTGATAAATAAGTATTATAAGGATTATCTAATTTAGTAGGAACCTTTTTAGGAGTGCAATCACCATCCATTTTAGCTGCATAACAAGCTGTAACACAACTTCCAAACGGCATCTTATCTCTTAACCGATTATAAAAAACACCCGCTATTTTAGGCCGATCCTCATCATTAACCCCCTCACTTTCTACAATACTAGCTAAAGTTAAAAGTTGGTGAATAGAATAAGGACTACTTTCTATTTCTGCTTTATAAGTAGATAATACTTTATCCATCTCTTTTAACATGATTTTAAAAATGGTTTCCACTTTAACATTTTCATTTTCAAACCGATAAGTGTTAGGATATAAATAGCCTTCTAAAGGATAATAAAGATCTTTATTTTTTATATCTTCACTTAAAAACCAATATTCTTTAATTAAACTATCAAGATAATTATTATCAGTTAACAAGTTAAAAACATCTATTTCTTGATTATTAGTATTTAAAGCAATCACTTTAGCTACTTTCCTTATATTTATTCCCTCTCTAAACAATAAATCTATCTCTTCCCCGGTTAAAGTTGTTCCTTTAATTAATAAAGTAATTATTTTTTTACTACCCATTTTTTCATTTAATTGATAAACACCGTGCTTTAAATTATTAATTTTATGCCATTTTAAATAAAGAGTAAACATTCTAACACTCTTAATTAAATTATACTTCTTTAAAGTTAAAGCTATCTCATAACCAGAAGTATTTTTTTCAATTTGAACCTTTTTCATTATTTCATTATCACTTACAGCTGTTAAAGAGTAATGATAATAACTTACTCCTAAGATAATTAATGATAAACCTAATAAAAAAACAACTACTAATAATCTAACAAAATTAAATTTTTTTTTCATTTTTACTCCTTTTAAACATTAAAATTATAACATTAAAAGCATTCTTATTCAACTACGAAAAACATCCTTTTTAAGGATGTTAAAGATTTATTAATGATTCATTTTATTTCTTAATTTTAATAAAGCCTTTTGTTCATATCTTGATACTTGTACTTGATTTATTCCTAATTCAACAGCTGTTTGTTGTTGTGTTTTGTCTTCTAAATATCTTAATTCAAGTAATCTTTTTTCCTCAATTGTCAAATTATTTAATTCATCTTCTAACCAAATTAAAGTGTTATAATCTATTACTTCTTCCTTAAATAAAACATCTTTTAAAGTCAACCCTCCTTCATCATTTAAAGCTTCATCTATACTTTTAATAAACATCTTTATTCCTAAAGCCTCAATTAATTGAGCTTCATCCATTTCTAAATAATTAGCTAATTCTAAAGTGGTAGGATTTCGTTTTAAAAATTGACAAACAAGATCTCTCGCTCGTTCAATCTTAGAACATAAATATAATAATTCCCTACCTACTTTTAAACCCTTTAATTTTCTTCTATACTCTTTCATTTCACCTAAAATATATGCACTAGCATAAGCTAAAAAAGGAGTTCCTCGAGTAGCATCAAAATTATGATAAGCTTTAATTAAACCAATAATTCCTTCTTGATATAAATCTTCTAAACAAGATGGCAAATATTTTCCGGTTTTATATGCTAAAGCTTTAATTAATGATTCACTTTCTTTTATTAAAGCTTCAGTTATTGGTGGTTTTAAATGTTGCATGACTCCTCCTTAAATATTAATAACATTAATCGCTCCTAATTCATCACTTACTTCAAACATATAATTTAACATTCGACTATTATTAATCTTATATTTAACTAAATCGTTTTTTAAACCACATACTAAAGCTTTACCTCCATTACCTTTTAAAATTAAGTTATAACTTAGTAAATTACTTATTCCTTCTAAATCAATATCCACTAACTCTTCAATATTAAAAACAATATATTTTATAGCTACTTTATTAACTAATTCCTTTAAATTATCATCTAATTTAAAACAAGTACTGTTATTTAAAGACCCTTTTAATCTAACAAATAATATTCCTTTACGAAATTCAATATTAACCTTAAGCATCAATAATTAATCTCCTTGAGTCTATTTAACCATATTTAAAAAGCCTTTTAACTACTTTTTAACCGACAAATTTATAACTTCTTCGCTTAATAATCAAAAGTGAAAAAACTATTAATATACCAGTACTCATTAAATAAACATAAAAAAAGTTGGCTTCTTTCTTTTCTTTTATAATCTTATTATTAATTAAATCTGTTTCAATAGGAAATTCAAACGGACAAAAAGAATTTTCATCAACTTGATTATCTTCTTCAACTTTTAACTCAGCATCAACAATAATCTCTTTATTAATCATTGGATAATTATTTTTAAAGTTATTATTAATTACTGAACCTTCTTGATTTGTTGTTAAATTAAAATCTTCATCCCTTTTGACTTCCTTTTGGTTAGTTATTAATAAACGATATTGATAAAAATCTTGATACCATTCTTCATCCATTTGATAGCTTTCATCATCTATATTAATATAATAACCTTCTAAATAATCGCGTCCCATTCCAAAATAACGATATAAAACATCTTTATATCTTTTTTCATTAACAACTATTCTTTGCCGATAATAGGTATTAGTTAAAATAGTATCATTATAATACCAAGCTTGATAAATAGGATTTATAACCCATGTTTGGTTAGGTATTAATATATATTGGTTGGCATTTAAATCATTAATTACTAAATCATCACTATCAAATAAATAATAACCATAATTATCTAGCTCACGGTCTGATGATTCATTTAAATAAAGCTTAAATTGTGAAGAAGTAATATTATCATCTTCTATATAAAGTTCTATTTTAAGTTGATTAATTCCATAATAATCCCCTAAATCAATAATTAATCTGTCATCATTATTAAAAGATAATATATTACTATCTTCCATCATAATAATATAATCAATCCTCTCTTCATCAACAAATATAATTAAGTTATTAATTGTAAAAAGAGAATTAGGACCCATAAAGGATTCAAAAAAAAGATAACGAACAGGCCTTAAATCACGATATTTATTAATTATCCTACTTTCAATTGTTCTTCCTTGATATTTAGGAGGATTAAATTCATGATCCCATTCTGAAAAATCTGTTTCAAGATAATCATCTTCTATTTTATTAGGAAAAGCTTCTGGATTTAAACCATCAACATAATATTCATCACTATAAACGATTATTTCTTGATACCATTTAAACCTTCTTTCAATGTTAACCACTTCTAAATTATCTTCTTCAATTAATTCTAAATACCAATCATTTTCATTAATATCACTTACTTCTAAAGCTAAAACAAAAGGATTAATTATTAAACAACTACTAATTAACAAACTTATAATTATTCTATATTTAAACATTTAAAGCCTCCTTCTCTTTTATATATTCTAGAGAATGAAGGCTTTTTCTTTTTAAAATATAAAAATGATATTGGCAACGTCCTATCTTCGCATTCACTATTGTCGGGGCTGAAGTGCTTAACTACTGTGTTCGGAATGGGAACAGGTGTCTCCACTTCGCTATCATCACCAATATCATTTTATTATCTAAATAGTTCTTTCAAAACATGATAATGTGGTTCTTCAAATTAGTTTAAGAGTTAAATCCTCGATCTATTAGTACTAGTCCGCTCAACATATCACTATGCTTCCACTCCTAGCCTATCAACCAGATAGTCTTTCTGGGATCTTACTTTGTTAACCAAATGGGAAAACTCATCTTGAAGTCAGTTTCCCGCTTAGATGCTTTCAGCGGTTATCTATTCCACACATAGCTACTCTGCATTGCCACTGGCGTGACAACAGATACACCAGAGGTGTGTCCATCCCGGTCCTCTCGTACTAGGGATAGATCTTCTCAATTTTCCTGCGCCCACGACGGATAGGGACCGAACTGTCTCACGACGTTCT
>CAZBGR010000008.1:0-27031 GCA_964491535.1 uncultured Muribaculaceae bacterium | reverse complement strand
AAATATTTTTCTTTACAATCTTTTTAATATAAAGTAAAATGTAATTAATAAGGAGCATAATATGAAAGTATTAACTGATCAAGAATTAGTAAGGAGAAAAAAGTTAGAAGAATTAAGAGCGATGGGGATTGATCCTTTTGGTAGTAAATATGAGGTGGATACTAATTCTAAAGAAATAAAGGATAAGTATGATTCTTATTCTAATGAAGAATTAGAAGCTAAAAAGATAAAGGTTTCTGTTGCGGGACGTATAATGACTAGAAGAGTAAAAGGAAAAGCTGGTTTTAGTCATCTTCAAGATAAGTTTGGTCAACTTCAAATTTATGTTAAATTTGATGATGTTTCAGAAATAGAATATGAAATTTTTGTTAAAGGTGATATTGGTGATATTATTGGGGTTAAAGGGGAACTGTTTAGAACTAAAACGGGGGAATTGACGGTTAAGGTTACTAATTATTATCATTTAAGCAAGGCTTTAAAACCATTACCCGAAAAATATCATGGTTTAATAGATATTGAAGAACGTTTTCGTAAAAGATATGTTGATTTAATTATGAATGAAAATGCTAGAAGGATAGCTTTTATGAGGCCTCAAATTATTAGATCAATTCAACGTTATTTAGATAATTTAGGTTATATTGAGGTAGAAACCCCTATTTTAGAAGTATCTTCTGGGGGTGCAGCGGCGAAACCTTTTATTACTTATCATAATACATTAGGAATGAATATGTACCTTCGCATAGCTACTGAATTACCTTTAAAGAGATTAATTGTTGGGGGAATGGATGCTGTCTATGAAATTGGGAGATTGTTTAGAAATGAAGGGATGGATAAAAATCATAATCCAGAGTTTACTACAATTGAAGTATATAAAGCTTATAGTGATATGGGAGGGATGATAGAATTAACTGAAAATGTTATTAAAAATACTATCTTTGAAATGTTAGGTACTTATGAATTAGAACGGAAAGGACATTTAATTGATTTTGCTAAACCGTGGCAAAAAGTTCATATGGTAGATGCTATCAAAGAGGCTTGTTCAATTGATTTTTTTAAACTTAATGAAAAAGAAGCGCTTGCTTTAGCTAAAAAACATGACATTGAGTTAGAAGCTCATTATCGCTTTGGTCACATTGTCAATGCTTTTTTTGAAAAGTATGTAGAAGAGAATTTAATTGAACCGACCTTTATTATTGGTCATCCAATTGAGATTAGCCCTCTAGCTAAAAAAAGCAAAGATGAACGTTTTACAGAGCGCTTTGAATTATTTATTGGGGGGCAAGAATATGCGAATGCGTTTAGTGAATTAAATGATCCTATTGATCAACGAGAACGTTTTATTAATCAATTAAAAGAAAAAGAACTTGGTAACGAAGAAGCTAATGACATGGATGAAGATTATGTAGAGGCTTTAGAATATGGATTACCACCAACTGGTGGCTTAGGAATTGGGATTGATCGTTTAGTAATGTTGGTTACTAATTCAGAAAGTATTAGGGAAGTAATATTATTTCCCCATATGAAAAATAAAAATTAAAAGGAGTTAACAAATGAATATTAAAAAAATATCAAAAATTTTAGCTATTACTATTGGAGTTGTTATCCTCTTAACTTGGATAATGCCATCAGCTACTTATAGTGGCTATGGAACTGAAGTTATAATTGGTCAAATTAATCCGGCCGGGATATGGGATGTTTTAAGTTCATTAGGAATAGCAATCGCTTACTTTTGGGAAGCGGGTTTATTTATCTTATTAGTTGGGATTTTATATGAAATAATTAATGAAACAGGCACTTTAAAAGGAGTAGTGGATAAGCTTAGAAAGAAATTTAAAGGGCATGAAAAGAGATTTTTATTTATTAGTGTTATTTTCTTTTTGTTAATAGCATCATTAACTGGCATTTATTTACCACTTTTTCTCTTTGTTCCTTTCTTTATAGCTGTTATCTTATCAATGGGTTATAGCAAAGAGGTTGCTTTATTAGCTACCATTGGATCAGTTATTGTTGGTAATATTGGCTTATTATATAATAATATGATTCAACAAAATTTATATTTAACTGGCTTTTCTAACCTTTGGTATCGTTTAGTGTTGCTTTTATTATCTTTAGTTTTAACTCTTGTTTATGTAGTTAAAACAGCTAAAATAAAAAGAGGACGTAAAAGTTTAAATGAATCAATGTTATTTATTGAAGAAAAGGATAAACCTAAAACTAAAGTTTGGCCTTTAATAACTAGCTTTATTATTATCTTTATTTTATTAATAGTTGGACTTACTCCTTGGTTTAATATGTTTGAGCTTAAATTGTTTGATAATCTTCATAGTGCTGTTATGGATGTTAAAATTGGTAACTTTTTTGTTTTTCAAAGTTTATTTGGTCAAACTTTGCCTCCCCTAGGGCAATGGGATATTACCACCTTGTTTCCTATTTTAATTTTAGTTTCTTTATTTATAGCTTTAGCTTATAAATTAAGCGGTAAACAAATAATAGATGCTTCAGTTAGGGGTCTTAATAAGCTGATGCCATTTGCAGTAATAGCTGTTTTAGTTAATATAATTGTAGTCTTGACTTTAAATTCTGGATTTTATATTACCATGGTTAATTTTTTAGTAGGGTTAACTAAAAACTTTAATCTATGTATAATCGCTATTAATACTTTTATAGGTAGTATTTTAACAGTAGATAGTCTTTATTTTGCTAATTATACAATGGGAATTACTTCTGGTTTGATTAATAGCGAAGCATCTAATGCTCTTTTAGCTTTAGTTGGTCAAACAATGTATGCGTCAGCCATGCTTTTAGTACCAAGCAGTATATTTTTATTAGTAGGTTTAAGTTATGTTGATATATCTTATAAAGATTGGCTAAAATATATATGGCGTTTATTACTTTTATTATTAATCTTAATTTTTGTTGTCTTAATAATAGCCGTGCTATTATAATTAATAATAAATTATAAGAATAAAAACCCGTTTTAAAACGGGTTTTTAATTAGTAATTAAAAACAAGATAAATGTTTAATACTATTATAAGAAAGGAAAATACTTATTATGAACAAAAGATTAACATCTTCCTTTTATAGACAAGATGTTTTAATAGTAGCGCCTTCTTTATTAGGTAAATTATTAGTAAGGAGGTTCGCTGATGGGATGATAAAACGTTATCGAATAACAGAGACGGAGGCTTATCGTGGTGAAGAAGATAGTGCTTGTCATGCTAAAGCGGGGAAAACTAATCGGACTAAAGTTATTTATAAAAGAGGTGGGTTTACTTATGTCTATTTATGCTATGGGATTCATTATTTATTTAATATTGTTACAGGTAAAGTAAATAAACCACAAGCTGCTTTAATAAGAGCAGTAGAAGGTTATAATGGGCCAGCTAAATTAACTAAAGCTTTAGATATTAATCTAGATTTTAATGACTTAGATCTTATTAGCTCAAAGAATTTATGGGTTGAAGATGATGGCTATAAAGTAGATTATATCACTAGTAAAAGAATAGGGATTGATTATGCTAATGAGCCTTATAAAAGCATAGAATGGCGGTTTAAAGTAAAAGAAAAATAATGTTTTACTATTAAAGGTTCTAACTAATTACTATATAAAAACATTATTTAATTTGTTATACTAGGTTTGGAGGTTATTATGGAAGGACTTTTATTGATTAACAAACCTAAAGGTTTGACTAGTAGGGAAGTTGTAAATAAGGTTTCAAAGTCATTAAAAATAAATAAAATAGGTCATACTGGTACTTTAGATCCGATGGCTAGTGGAATCCTTGTTTTATGTATTGCTAAGGCTACTAAGATAGCTTCTTTAATAAGTGATTATAATAAGGAATATATAGCAGAAATAACTTTAGGAATAGAAACTGATACTTTGGATTCTGAAGGAAAGGTTATTAAAAAAGGCCCCATTAAACATATAACTAAAGAAAAGATTATCAAGGTTCTTAATGAATTTAAAGGTCCTCTTAAACAACAAGTTCCTCTTTATAGTGCTATTAAAATAAAAGGGAAAAGATTATATGATTATGCTAGATGTAATATTGAGGTAAAATTACCTATAAGAGAAGTTATTATCGATGATTTGAAATTAGTTGATGATTTAATTATTGAAAATAACAATTTAAAGTTTAAAATAAAATGTATAGTATCGAAGGGAACTTATATTAGAAGTTTAGCTAGAGATATAGCATATCAATTAAAAACAGTGGGTTATCTTTCCTCATTAGAAAGGACTAAACAAGGGAAATATAAATTAGAAGAATGCTATTCTTTAGAAGATGTTGAAAATAATAATTTTAAATTAATAAGTCTTTATGAGGCTTTAAATGATTTTAAAAGAATTGAAGTTGATGATGTTTTAGCTTTTCAAATAAAAAATGGACAACTTATTAATAATTTATTTGAAGATAATAAAATAGTTTTTGTTGATCAGGATAAAAATGTTTTAGCTATTTATCAGACTTATCACAAAGATAAAAATAAAATGAAACCTTATCGTATGTTGTAAATAAAATTATAAGTATTGAAGTTTGATAAGATAAAAAGCTTGCTTTATCATAAAATATAATGTATATTATTAATGGTTACCTAATCTTAGTAATCGTTTCTCCGCCTTTTACTAGGATTTAGGCGAATATTATAAAATAGGAGGTTAAGATGGCTTTAAAAAAAGAAGAAAAGCAGGACTTAATAAAAAAGTATGCTAGGTTTGAAGGTGATACTGGATCGCCCGAGGTTCAAATCGCCTTATTAACGGTTAAGATTTCTCGCTTAACGGAACACTTAAAAGAGCATAAGAAAGATTCACATTCTAAGAGAGGTTTATTAATTAGTGTTGGTAGGCGTAGAAGAATGTTAAATTATTTATTAGATCTGGATGTTAAGAGATATCGTGAAATTGTAAAAAAGTTAAAATTAAGAAAGTAGGCACTATTTCTTTAGTGTCTTTTTTATAGAAGGAGTTAAAGATGGATAAGAGAGTATTTGAATATGATTTTGAAGGACGGAAGTTAATTTTTGAACATGGTGAATTAGCTAGACAAGCTGATGGTTCAATATTAGTTAGATATGGAGATACAGCTGTTTTATCTACGGTTGTAGTCGCTAAGGAAAAAAGTGATTATGATTATTTTCCAATGCAAGTTCAATATAGTGAAAAACAATATTCGGTGGGTAAAATTCCTGGTGGCTTTATTAAAAGAGAAGGTCGTCCTACAGAAAATGCAACTATTGCTGCTAGATTAATTGATCGCCCTCTTAGACCGTTATTTAAAGAAGGCTTTCATCATGAGCTTCAAATTGTTAATAGTATTTTATCAGTTGACCAAGATAATTCTCCAGAAATAGCAGCTTTACTTGGAGCTTCATTAGCTTTAGCAATTAGTCCTGTTCCTTTAATTGAACCTATTGCTGGAGTAATAGTTGGCCGAGTTAAAGGAAATTTTATTATTAATCCTACTTTAGAACAAACTAAAGAGAGTGATTTATTTTTAACGATGGCGGGTACTTATGAGGCTATTAATATGGTGGAAGCTTCTGCTAAGGAAGTTTTAGAAAAAGACATTTTAGAAGCAATGATGTTTGGCCATAAGGCTATTAAAAAGTTAATTACTTTTCAACGAGAGATTGTTAAGGAAATTGGAGTGCCAGAAATGACTTTTGAAGCTTTGGTGGTTGATGAATCATTATCTAAGGAAATAAAGAAAATGTTTTTACCTAAACTAAATGAGATTTTAAAAATAAAAGATAAACAAAAACGTTATCATTTATTAGATGAATTAAAAACAGAAATTATTAAAGATTATCAAGCTAAAGATTTAGTTAATCAAACTGATACTGTTAAACAAGTGAAAAATATAATGGCCGACATTGAATATCAAGAAGTTAGACAGATGATTATGGAAAAGGATATTAGGATTGATGGTCGTCGATTAGACGAAATTAGGCCTTTAACTTCTAAGATTGATTTTTTAGCTAGAACGCATGGCTCAGCTTTATTTGTTCGCGGTCAAACTCAAGCTTTAAGTATTACTACTTTAGGAGCTTTAGGAGAGCATCAAATTTTAGATGGATTAGGGGTCGAAGAAGGTAAACGATTTATGCACCATTATAACTTTCCACCCTTTAGTGTTGGTGAAATAGGACGTTATGGTCCTCCGGGAAGAAGAGAAATTGGGCATGGTGCTTTAGGTGAAAAGGCTTTGTTACAAGTTTTACCTAGTGAAGAAGAATTCCCTTATACTATTAGAGTAGTCTCTGAGGTTTTAGAAAGTAATGGTTCTAGTAGTCAAGCTAGTATATGTGCTGCGTCTATGTCTTTAATGGCGGCTGGAGTTCCTATTAAAGCCCCTTTAGCAGGCATTGCTATGGGACTTATAAGTGATGGTGATAACTATAGGATTTTAACTGATATTCAAGGAATTGAAGATCATTTAGGTGATATGGATTTTAAAGTAGCTGGAACTCGCCAAGGGATATGTGCGATGCAGATGGATATTAAAATTAAAGGTTTAACTAAAGATATTTTAGAAGAAGCTTTAGAAAAAGCTCGTCTTGGTAGATTATATATTTTAGATAATATGGATAAAGTTATTAATGAACCACGGCTTGAGCTTAGTCCTTATGCTCCTAAGATTAAACAAATTCAAATTAAACCATCTAAAATAAAAGAAGTAATTGGTCGTGGTGGAGAAATGATTACTAAAATTATTGATGAATGTGATAATCCTAAAATTGATATAGAAGATGATGGCCGCGTAATTATTTATCATACTGATTATCAAACAATTGATAAAGTTATTGCGATGATTGAAGATATTATCAAAGAAGTTGAGGAAGGTAAAATATATACTGGTAAAGTAGTTAAAATAGAAGAATTTGGTTGTTTTGTTGAGTTGTGGCCTGGTTGTGAAGGTTTAGTTCATATTTCAAATATCGCTAATAAAAGAATAAATAAGGTTGAAGATGTTCTTAAGGTAGGCGATGATATTATTGTTAAAGCAATGGGTTATGATAAAAGAGGGCGTTTAAATTTATCAAGAAAAGATGCTTTAAAATAAATAAGCTTAAAATGATTAAATTAAGGCTAACTATTGAGGTTAGTCTTTTAAGTTATTGACATATGTCAGCACTTGTTATATACTAAAATAAAAGATAGGAGGCTTTTATGAAAATTGCCATTTCATCACAAGGAGAAGAAAAAAATAGTTTAATGGATTTAAGATTTGGGCGTTGTCGTTGTCGTTATTTTTTTATTTTTAATACCAAGGATGATAGCTTTAAAATAATTAAAAACAAAGCAGTTGAGGCTGATGCAGGGGCGGGAATAGCGGCTGCTAATTTAGTTTTAAAAGAAGATGTAAAAGTAGTTATTACTGGTAATATAGGACCTAATGCAGCTAATGTTTTAAAAAGATCAAATGTTAAAATGTTTACTTCTTCTGTTAAAAAGAATTTAGCTATTATCGATGATTATCGTCAAAATAAATTAAAAGAACTTGATATTTAATTTTAAAAATGAAAAGAAAGGGATGTTATAAATTAAGATAGTGGTCCTTAGTGGTAAAGGTGGTACTGGTAAAACATTAATTGCAACTAATTTAGCACTCTTAATGAAGGCTATTTATGTTGATGCTGATGTTGAAGAACCTAATGGTTTTATCTTTTTAAAACCTAAGCTTAATAATGTACGTCAAATAGAAGTGGAAATACCAAAAATAGATTCTCTTAAATGTCAGCCCTGTTATAAATGTGTATCTTTTTGTGAGTTTAATGCCCTTGCCATAGCAAAGAAAAAAATCTTAGTTTTTAATAAATTATGTCATAGTTGTGGAGGATGTAAAATAGTTTGTCAATATGGAGCCCTTACTTATAAAAAGAAAAAGATTGGTATTATTGAAGAAGGTCAAACTGGTCATTTAAAATGCTTAAGGGGAGTTCTTGAAGTTGGTGAAGCAATATCTTCTTTTTTAATAAAAGAATTATTAGCTAATTTAAATGATGATCTTCATATAATTGATGGCGCTCCTGGGACCTCATGTAATGTTTTAAATACTTTAAGATATGCTGATTATGCTATTTTAGTTACCGAGCCTACAGAATTTGGAATCCATGATTTAAAAAGAGCTCTAAAATTAGTTGAAAACTTTAAAATACCTTTTGGAGTTGTTATAAATAAAGTTTTTGAGGAGGATAATCTTATTAAAAGATATTGTCAACATAACAAAATAAAAATATTAGGTAATTTAAAGTATGATAAAGGGATTGCCAAATTATATTCTAAAGGATTATTATTAATTAATGATAAAAAATATAAAAGTATTTTTAATGATTTACGTAATCAGCTAAAGGAGCATCTCTTATGCAAATAACGGTATTAAGTGGTAAAGGTGGGACTGGAAAAACAACGATTGCTGTCTCAATAGCTGAATTAATTAAAAATAGTAAAAAGATTGATGCTGATGTTGATGTAGCAAATATGTATTTATATTATAAAGGTAAAAGTAAAATAATAAAGAAAGAACCCTTTTATAGTGGTAAAGTAGCTAAAATAAATAAAGATAAATGTATTAAGTGTCGTAAATGTATTAATCATTGTAAGTTTGAGGCCATTAAAGATTATCAAATTGATCAATTAAAATGTGAAGGTTGTGGAGTTTGTCAATTAGTGTGTCCTACTTTAGCAATTGAAATGAATGATAATTATATTGCCAAGGTAATAAAAGAAAAAACTAATAATGGCTATTTAATTAGAGCCGATATGGAAATTGGGGCGGATGGTTCTGGTAAATTGATAACTAAATTAAGAAGTAAAATAAAAATAAATGAAGAGGTAATTGTTGATGGACCACCTGGTATAGGTTGTCCCGCAATAGCGGCGGTTACTAATGCTGATTTGTGTCTTATAGTAACTGAGCCTACTTTATCTGGTTTAAATGATTTAAAAAGATTGTTATCGTTAATTAATAGTTTTAAAATAAAAGCTTTAGTTTGTATAAATAAATATGATATAAATGAAATTATGACCAAGAAAATTAAAAACTATTGTCAAGAAAATAAAGTTAAGTTAATTGGTTTAATTCCCTATGATGAACTGGTTATGAAAGCGAATAATGATTTAAAACTAATTACCTTTTATAAAACAAGCAAAGCGGCTTTAAAGATAAAAGGGATGGCAAATAAATTAATTAAAACTTATAAGGAGGAATATAGGTGAAAGTAGCGATTGCTGTTGATAATAATGAAGCTAGTAATCATTTTGGTCATTGTCAAGGATTTAAGATTTATGATATAGTAAATGGGAAGTTAGAAAGTGAAACCTTTGTAGAAAATCCGGGTCATAAACCAAGGTTTTTACCAAATTATTTAGATAGTTTAGGAGTAAAAGTTATAATTTCACTTGGGATGGGTAAGATGGCTCAAGAAATATTTAAGCAAAAAGATATTTTAGTAATTATTACCTTAGAAAATAATTTAGATAAAATAATTAAACAATATATAGCTGGAAAGTTAACATCAGATAATAAAGTATGTAATTTGCATCAATTTGAAGGCTCATGTAACGATTAAATTACTGTTATAAAAAGGAGGTCGATAAGAAAATAAGATTTAATAAATGATAAGGGGAAAGGTTTGGAAATTTAAATAATAAAACAATTAAAATATAAATATTAGAAAGGAAAAAATATATGAAAAACAATAATTTAATGCTTTTATTAGTAATTATTTTAATTTTTATGACAGGGGGCTTGACATCTTATATGGTATTTAATAATAAAGAAAAAGTTATAGAACCTGCTTTACCAAAACCTGAAATTACTGATGGAATGAGGGGGGCTGAATTTGGAATTGACAAAAATATTAACGAGGCTACGATTGATAATTATTTAAATCGTAGTGATAGTGTTTATCGTGATATGAGGATGTTAATTGATGAAGGGGACTATGAAAGTATTGGTGGAGATTCTTATTTATCCGGTATTATCGAAGGTTTTGAAGCGATTCCCTTTCCTCTTGTAGTTAACGTAACTGGTTTACCAGAAGAAGTTGGTCATACTTATCAAGGGGTAACCTTATTTACTTTAACCGATGAAGGAGAATATATAGCTAATTATGAAGAATCAATGTCTTATTTAGAATATTATTTTCCAAAAGATAAATATATATTTTTAATGTGTGGTGGAGCTGGTTATTCAGCAATGATGAAAGATATGTTAATAGCTTTAGGTTGGAATAAAGATAAAATATATAATACTGGTGGTCATTGGTTTTATAAGGGAGATAGAAACATTGCTATTAAAAATACTGTCTCAGGTAAAGTTAGGTATGATTTTTGGAAAGTAACTCTTCATGATATAGATTTTAATCTTTTACATAAGGTAGATTAATGAAAAAACTTTTATTTCTTTTAATTTCCCTAGTTTTAATTTCGCTAATAATATTTTTAATAGTAAATATTCAAAGAGAAAAGGCCTTTTATTTAGATGATGAATATTATGGTGATAGTTCTTTAATTGAAATTGATAGTGAAGGTCTTAAAGCTTTAGAAAAAGATAAAAAATCCTTTGTCGTTTTTGTTTATCAACCTCTTTGTTTATCTTCTTATGATTTAAATGATTATGTAAATTCATTTTTAGAAACTAATAAAATGAGCTTTTATAAAATATTGTTTTCTAAAATGGATAATACTAAAATAGCTAATTATGTTAAATTTTGTCCCTCGTTAGTAATTTATCAAGAGGGACAAGTAGTTGCTTATTTAGATGCTGATTCAAATAAGGATACTATTTATTATGAATCACTTGAAGGTTTAACAAAATGGTTGACAAGTTATATTTTATTAGCAAAATGATTTGAATATAAGCGGTTTTTATAAATACTTTAAAATATTTAATAAAATAAGAACACTCTAATTTTTAATAATTAAAGAGTGTCTTTAATTATAAATTGGATAATATAATTTTATGATAGAATATTATTGAAAGGAATTTTTAGATGATGAATTATTTAGATAATTTAAATAAAGAGATTAAAGAATATTTTAAGATCCTATCAAAGGAATTTCCTCTTTGGTTATTTGATTATATAGAAACTCCCGAAATGCAACGCCTTAGTAAAATTTCTTTAAGTTGTGGGACTGAATATACTGATTTATGTAAAGTTAAATATTGGTATTCTAATTTAGATCATAGTGTTGGAGTCGCTCTTATTATATGGCATTTTACTCATGATAAAAAACAAACTTTAGCAGGTTTATTTCATGACATTGCAACGCCTGCTTTTAAACATGTAATTGATTTTTTTCATGGTGATTATGAAAAACAAGAAGCAACAGAGGCAAAAACAACAGACATAATAAAAAATTCTAAAGCAATAATGAGGCTTTTAAAAAGAGACAATCTAAAATTAGAAGATGTTAATGATTATAAAAAATATCCAATCGCTGATAATGATATTCCGCAATTATCAGCTGATAGACTTGAATATAATTTTTCTGGTGGTTTAATTTTTAATAGGATTTGGGAATTAGAAGATATAAGAGAGTGTTATCAAAACGTTATCATTTTAAAAAATGAAAAAGGGCTTGATGAATTAGGTTTTAAAGATTTGTTGATTGCTGAAAAATATATAGCAACCGTTTCAAAACTTTGGCCTAAGTGGATAAGTAATCAAGATAAAATAGTTATGCAATTTCTAGCTGATATGATAAAAGAAATGATAAATAAAGAATATCTTAGTTTAGATGATTTATATATGTTATCAGAACAAGAAATAATTGAGATGATTATAAATAGTAAAGATAATTCTTTAAGTGATATATTTAAAAGATTTCAAAAAGCTAAATTTGTATATGAATACCAAAGACCGTTAGAGAATAAATATTGTGTTAAGTTTAAAGTCAAAAGACGTTACCTTGTTCCTTTAGTTAAGAGGGATAAGCAAGGGGTAAGAATAAACAAAATATCAAACCAAGCCCAAAGAAACATTGATGGATATTTAAATATCAAATCAACGAAATGGACTTGTTTTGATTTTGATTTTATTTCAAATTAAACATTTGCTGTTTAAGTGTGTCTATCATAATATTTAGTCAATTCATCTTACTATTGTCTTATTTAATATAACTTTAATTTTAAAAGTATATTTTTTTAATAAATCATTTTAAGTAATGGTTATTCTAAATTACAGCGATAAAATTTTAAATCACTATATATTTCTGCTAATTCTGGATTTTCTAATAAAGTATTCATGCTAAATAAGGCATCTATAAAATCAATTTTTTCTTTCTCCATTATCTGCTCGAACGAAATATTATTTACTTTAAAATCAGATATTTGATTATTGTCCAACCATAAATCAAACGAAGATTGTAATTGATTATTTAGGTTTTCAAATTTATACATATTAACTCTTATTTGTGTTTCTTGCATAGAATAATTGTATCTGTCACAAAGAGTCTTTATTAGTTTTTCTTTATTAATTGTTATCATAAATAATCTCCTTCTTTCCTTTTTTAATCATTCCACTTATAGCTTCTAATTTTTGAGATGAATTATTTAATCCGACAATTTTCCCTTTGTCATCTATGCCAATATAAATAGTTCCGCCATTTGTATTAGCAAAAGCAATTATTTCTTTTGTTATATCGTTATTTAATTCTTTTTTAAGTTCAATATATTCATTTTCTATATACATTATTATCACCATATTAATTTTATCATTTATAAAAATATAAATCCCAAGAACTCTTTACACTAACTACCACTTTTCTACCACTTTTCTACCCCTATATTGTGACATTATTTTTTAAAGTTAAAAAGTTATTATAATATAAAGAAAAAGTCGAAATACAAAAGTTCAATTAAAATATCCTTTGGATCAATAACGTTTCTTATTTGCGAAATAATTGTTTTAATAAGGGTTGAATAAATCAACTAATTAAATTATAGAAATACTTTAATAGTTTTGTAACTGCTTTTTTAATAACATTAACATTTTATCAATCCTTTCCTCATAATTTCCTTGTTATACACGAAAAATCAATTCTTTCGAATTGATTTTTATTATTAAGTTCAAACATATGGTTCAAACAGATTTACCATTGGAGCAAATGACGGGAATCGAACCCGCATCCCCGCCTTGGCAAGGCGGTATTCTACCATTGAACCACATCTGCAAGTTGTGGACAACTTTATTTTATAATATGTTAGAACTTAAGTCAATCTTTTTGCTAATATAGGAAATGATTTTTCTATAATACAAACAAATTATGTAAACCGAAGAAATAAATTTATAAATCATATTTATTTATGTTAAAATTTATTTATAGAAAGGAGATAGTAATTTATGGGAAGTGAGATAATAAATATGGCTACTTTTATTTTTTCATTTGTTGTTATTGGAATAGTTATAGTGATATATGTTTTAACTTCTATTGGTTTGATGAAAATGGCCAACAAGTTAGGTGAAGAAAAAGGTTGGCTAGCTTGGATTCCAATTTTAAATTGTTATTTACTTGGTAAATTGGCTTATGGAGTAGGTTTTGGTTATATTTTAATGGGCTTAACATTATTGTCAACTAAGTATATGGTTACTACGAATGGCGAAGAATATACTCATGCTCTTTTACCAACTCCATTTTGTGATTTTGCTCTTTTTGGATTAGTGATTTTATCATTTGTTGCTTTTTATCGATTGTATTGTAAGTTTAGTAATAAAGCTACGATAATGATAATTTTTAGTATTTTATCTTTAGGGCTTTTGATTCCCATTTTCATTATAGCAATTAGTGGTAATGAAGTTAGAAATTAAGTTGATAATAATTTATTAAGATAGGGCTAATTTATTAGCTCTTTTTATTGATTAAATTATTAAATTGATGTATTATTTAAGAGTAGTAGGTGTTAGAATGATTAAGAAAAAAACAATGTATGTTCGTTTTTTATTAGCTTTATATTTAGGTAAAGTAGTAAAGTTAATAATTAGAATGATTTATGATAAAGAAGGGGGTACTCATTTCCCTGGTAAATTAGCGATTAAGGTTTGCCCTAATTTTTTAAGTTTAATTGGTCGCCCTAAAACTATTATTGCGGTAACAGGGACTAATGGTAAAACAAGTGTGGCTAATTTTATTAATCATATTTTAAAGGCTAATGGATTGACGACGGTTATTAATGATAAGGGTTCTAATATGCCCTATGGGATAGCTTCTTCATTGTTAGAAGTTTCTAATTTGTTAGGGAAGGTTAAGAGTGAAGTAGCCGTTTTAGAGGTAGATGAACGAATATCTGGTTTTGTTTATGATCATTTGCCACCCACTTATTTAATTTGTACTAATTTATTTCGCGATTCTATCAAAAGGAATGGTCATAGTGAATTTATTTTAACTAAAATTAAAGGCTCAATTCCAAAAACAACAACTTTAATTTTAAATGCGGATGATTTAATTTCTTGTAATATTGGTCGTAAGGAAAATAAAAAGGTTTATTTTGCCGTTGGTCCTTTACCTTTTGAAAAACCGTTTAATAATATTGTCAGGGATATTAGAGTTTGTCCTCTTTGCAAACATAAATTAGAGTATCTTTATTATCATTATCATCATATTGGTAAAGCTTTTTGTCCTAAGTGTCATTTTAAATCACCTGAGGCTGATTTTCAAGTTTCTGAAGTAGATTATAAAAAAAGAATTTTTATTTTAAATGAAGGAAATAAAATAATAAAATATAAGTTAATTGATGATAGTATTTTTAATATTTATAATATGATTTCAACTATTGCTGTTCTTAGAACTTTTGGTTTGTCTCATCGACAAATAAAAAGGCCCTTTGAACAATTAACTTTAAAAAAGGATCGTTTAAAAAATGAATTAATTAATAATATAGAAGTTATAACGATGTTAGCTAAAGATCAAAACCCTATTTCTTGTTCGAGGATGTTTGATTATGTTAGAAGTCAATCTGGTAATAAAGTAGTTGTTTTATATGTTACTGATTTTTTGGATAAGGTTCATGGTAGTGAAGATATATCGTGGTTATATGATACAGATTTTGAATATTTAAACGATCCTACTATTAAACAAATTGTTATTGGAGGAACTAGATGTTATGATGTAGCTTTAAGATTAAAAATGGCTTTTATTGATGAGGGCAAGCTTGTTACTAATCAACGTTATCAAGATGTGGATCAGCTTATTTCCCTTTCTAAGATTGATAAAATATTTATTTTATATGAGCTTTATGCTTATCCTTTAGCCTTTAAATTAAAAAACAAAGTAAAAGAAAGGATAGTTAATAATGATTAAAATTGAAGTGTTGTATCCTGAATATATGAATTTATATGGGGATTATGGTAATTTAAAATATTTAGAAGAGTGTTTGGGGGAGGTTAAATTTATTTTTACGGCTTTGAATGATGAGCCTTCCTTTTTAAAAACTAAAATAGATATGTTATATTTAGGGCCTACTACTGAAAATCATCAATTAGAGATAATAGAGTTATTACTTCCTTATAAAAACAAAATAAAAGAATTAATCAATAATAAGGTTTTAGTTTTAGCGATAGGTAATGCTCTTGAAATTTTTACTAAATATATAGAAATAGGAAATGGAAAGAGGATTAAAGCTTTAGGTATTTTTGATTTTTATGCTAAAAGGATAAAAGATGTTCGTTATAATGAATTATGTTTAGGACTTACCAAAGAAGGTTTGGAATTGGTAGGTTTTAAAAATCAAATGAGTCATTTATATGGAAAAAATTATTTATATTTTCAAAAGATGTTATTAGGCAGTGGACGTAATCCTGATATTAAACAAGAAGGGATTAGATATCATCATTTTATTGGAACTTATTTATTAGGTCCTATTTTACCTTTGAATCCTTACTTTACTAAAAGTATTATAGAAATGTTAGGGGTTAAAAAGGTTTCTTTAGCTTTTGAAGAAATGGCTCTTTTAGCCTATCAAACTAGATTAAAAGAATTTAAGGAAATGATTAAATAAGGAAATTATGTTAAAAAGGAAAATTGTTGAAGAGAGTAAAAAATTAAGGATTGATGGGATTGGTTTTACTGATGCTAAAATTAATTCAACCTTAAAGAAAAAATTAAAATTACAAGAAAAATTGGGTTATGCTTGTTCTTTTCAAAAAGGAACCCTTGAAGAAAGGCTTAATCCACGTTTGTTAATGAACGATGTTAAAACAATTATTGTTATTTTTTTAGCTTATCCTAGAACAAGCTCTAAATTGGAAGCTTTAACTAAAAAGGAAGCTTATTTTGCTTCTTGTTCATGGGGTGAGGACTATCATAAAGTAATTAAACGCAAATTAAGTTTATTAGCTAATTATATTAAAAGGCTAAAGCCGTCACTTAAATATAAAATAATATGTGATACTCATCCTTTATGTGATCGTACTTTAGCTTATCAAGCAGGACTTGGTTTTTTTGGTAATAACAATTTGTTAATTAATGAACAATATGGATCTTATATTTTTGTTGGAGCCCTTTTAACTAATTTAAATTTAGAACAAGATAAACCTCTAAATAAGAAATGTTATAATTGTAATCTTTGCATAAAGGCTTGTCCAACCAAAGCTTTAACTAAAGAAGGTCTTTTAAATAGTAATCGCTGTTTATCTTATATTACTCAAAAGAAAACTCCTTTAACCAAAAAAGAAATATCTTTAATAAATAATTGTATTTATGGGTGTGATAAATGTATGAAAGTATGTCCTTATAATAAAGATAATCATTCTCATCATGCTGAGTTTTTACCTACTGGGCTTGAGTTTATAAATGTAGATTCTTTTAAGGCTTTAACTAAAAAAGAATTTACTAAACGATATGGTTTTTTATCTGCTTCTTGGTGTGGATATAAAGTATTTAATCGCAATCTCAACTTTTTTAAACAAAAAAATAAGTTATGACTATTATTTATCTTCAAAATATGATAAGATTTAATTAGAAAATAGAAAGCGAGGGATGATGAAAAAATATAAAAATTATTTTACTTTAGCGCTTTTCTTAATGGGGACTTTAATTTTATTACTTTATATTTTAAAATGGCATGCTGTATATCAAGAGCAAGTATTTAATAAACCTATTATTGGACAATATGTTAAAGAAATAAAATTAGAGGAATTTGATGATTATATCAAAGATAATCGTGATTGCGTTGTTTATTTTGGGGTAACTAGTAATGAAGATGAGCGAAGGTTTGAAACTAAAGTTAAAGATTATATTGTTGAGTATCATTTGCAAGAAGCTATTACATATTTAAATGTTAATTTATTAGTAGAGGAATTTAAAGAATTAATGGAGATTCAATATTATAAAAGTGTTTTAAAAGATGAGAAGCCCTTTTTAAATGACGCTCCCGCTTTAGCGGTTTTCAAAGATGCTAAATTAGTAGCTTTTATAAATGGTTCTAATTTGACTATAAAAAATATTATTTCATTATTAAAAGAGTATGAAATTATAGATGTTGAAGATGTAAATGACTAGTATAATAATGAATTACATGTTTTTAAAAGTAATAATTATATGATATAATTTGGATGGTAATTATATAGAGGAGTGGTATTTTGTTTGCTCGTAAATTAATAATTATAATTATTATGTTTTTTATCTTTTTAGATTTTGTTAAAGCGGAAGAGATAAGCTGTCCTTATGATGAACAATTAAGATTAAGGGAATTAGCAGCTTTGGTAACTTTTTCATTTGATTTTGTTGATTATGAAGAGTCTAGTGGTTTTGATGTTTATGCTGTTGGAATGACTAAAGATTTATTTATAAAGGAAGAAGATAATCCGGTTTATTTTCATTATAATGAGGATCCAAGAAAAGTTAGAAATAGAGGGTTTTCATCAGGAACAGGTCTTAAACTAGATTTTTATGCCACTACTGAAACGCAATGTCCTAATTTTAAGATTATAACTATATATCTTCAAGTTCCTTATTATAATTATTATTCTGAACACCCGTTATGTAAGGGTTATGAAGAAAGTCCTTTATGTCAAAGGTTTTCTAATGTTTATACTGTAATTGAAGACAATGATGAGTTTGAAGCTAAAATGAATGCTTATCTTGATTCGCTTAAATCAAAAGATAATGAAGATTCACTTGTAACAATTAATGATGATAATTGGTTTGATAAGATTGTTTTATTTATTCAAGATTATTCTTTAATATTATTATTAATTGCCTCTTTACTAATAATAGGAAATTCAATTTTTATTAGAATGAAAAAAAGGAGAAATATCTTATGAAGTTATATTTAAAATTTTTCTTTTTTGTGGGTCTTTTCTTTTTTATTAAAATTAGTCAAATATCGGCCGGTATTCTTTATGATGTGACGAGCATAACCAAAAAAAGTAACGACATTGTAATTGAGGGATGGGCCCTTGTTTATAGTAATAGTACAGGGGTTAATCATCATCAGGTAAATCCTCAATTTACCCTTTATGTAGCAGATAACACTAATAAAGCAAACAATTTAATAGGTCCTATAAATAGTAGTTCCGCGTATGGGGCTTTTGGTAATAAAGATACTAACAATGTCAATTCAACTTTTTTTTCAGCCTCTAATTATTATCAAGCGGCTGGTTATAAAACAATTGCAGGATACTGGGCGGAAGCTGGGGGAGGAGTTCTTTCATTTCGTAAAAAATTAGCAGCTGCTATTTATAATACTCAAAATCACGACAATAGAATTTTAGTTAATAATCATTTTGAATTTAAAATACCAATTGAAGGGGCGGGAGGAATTAAGGAAGCTTTTGCTAAAGCCATCTTTTCACCCGGAAGTGGGCGTAAAGAATTATGTTTAAAACTTAAGATTGTCCAAAGTGGGCATAATGAATCTGTATATGGACAAACCTTTACTTTGCCTAGCTTTAAGGAAGAGATTACTAATTTTGTTGCTACTAACTATGTTATTAGTAACGAAGTTAAACAAATAATAGGGATGGAATTAAAAACTAACTATAATAAAGGTAGGGTAACTGTAAGTCAGGGTTTTATGCAACGCAGTACCTCTCAATCTACTCAAGCTTGTACTTGTAATTTACCCAATAATAGCTGCACTATAGATTATCCGACTAATCTTGTAGATGGTTATCCTAATTGGCCTTGGGCAAAATTTTCAATTAATGAACTATATACTTTTTATTCGCGTCAAGCGGGAGAAAATAAATTTATCAGATTAAGTCCTCCTTATAAATTGGGAATGTATGGTGTGAAAGTTAAAATAGGTTCGTTTGTAGCAGGAAGTGATTGTCGGGTTGTTGATGGAGGCACATATCAAGGTTATCTTCCGTCGGTATGGGTTATGCCTCCGGCTGGTAGTTTAATGACTTTCATTCAAACTTGTATTCCGTGGCAGTGTTTATATTATAAAGATGATAATATACAATGTGGGGCACCAAAAACAAAAACATTTTATTTTCCTCACGATCCAAATTTTGAAGCACCAAAAGGAGCGGAACCTCCTTGGTGTGAAAGTCATTGTAAAGAAGAATTCGATGCTGGTTATGTAGTGTATGAGGATTTAACCTGTAAGGTAAGGTGCAATGAAGAACTATATTTTAAAGTTGATAAACCAGAAGAAGTAATTTCGGGGATGGGGCTTTCTTATCCTATTAAGCTGAAAGGGACAAGGATATGTAGAAGGGAAAATTTATCCTCTACTCTTTCGTCTACTTGTAATAATTGGTTTAAAAATAATTTGTATGAGCCTAACCCTAATATTGAAGCTACTGTTACATTAGCAAATGGGACAGAAACCAAAGAAAACTATGTTAAAGTAGATAATGAATCAACCTCAAATTCGAGTTTAAGCGGGCCTGATAATAAAAAAGTTGAAACAACGGCTATTGATTTTACTTATAATTTTACTTTTAAATATCTTGAACCATATACGGGTTTATATTCGGAAACTTCTTTACCCGATTATATACCTCATGGACATTATTTTTATATTGAACGCGATCAACCAACCGGAAATTATAATATAAAATTAAAGATTACTGATTTTGGTCCCTTGGGTAATAAATTTGAAAGTAAAATTGCGGATGTTAATAAAAGGGATTACGGAAAGATAACTATTGATTGTAAATATGCGGTTAAAAATCTTCATTGGCCACCCACTTCAAATATTCCTGGTTTTATAGTAAGACAGATATCATTAAACGATCTTTTTCCTAATAATCGTCTTCCAGGGGATAATTGGGCTAAAGAGGAATATCAACCATTAATTTCAGAAATCGAATCATTAAATTATGCTTTATATAATCAAGTTCCTTTATATACAATTACTTTAAATCGAGCTTCGATACTTAGTATAAGGGGAAATAACCTTGAGAGAAAGAGAAGTTTTGGATATCCATATAGCCGTTTTGAATTGGAAGGTAATGATCATAGTATTTTTATTAGAAATACCATTCAAGATTTAATTACTATTAATAATAGATAGGAGTGATAATTGGTGAATGCACCTGCTTGGGTTACCTTTCTAGTTGTTCTTGGATTGGTTGGTTTAGCTGTTATTAATGCTTTTCAAGATGTTACTACCACTAACGAACATGATTATTATTTGTTAAAAGAAACAACTGAAGCGGCCATGTTAGATTCTATTGATTTAACTTATTATCGTATGCATGGTGAATTTAAAATTATTAAAGAAGAATTTGTTGAAAACTTTATTCGTCGTTTTGCCGAATCTCAAAGTTTAAATAGAGAGTACAGAATTGAAATTTATGATATAATAGAAATGCCCCCTAAAGTAAGTATTAGGGTATCGGTTCGAAGGAATCTTCAATTATATAATGTAGAACCAATAGATTTTGATATTGTTAATAGTCTTGATGTTATTCTTGAAACTTATGCTAAAGAAAATTAAAGATTAAATTTAGATAAAAAGGAGGATAAAATGAGTAATTTAATGTTTAATGTCAGGAGGTTTTTGGCTAATAAGAATACGGTAACTATTATTGGGGTATTATTAGCTATCTTAATATTATACTTTGGTTATAATTATCGAATTCAACAGGCCATTAGGCCTCAAAGATTGCCTTATGCTTTAAAAACGATTCAACCAAGAGAGAAAATTACAGCCGATATGGTAGGTTATATTAATGTACCCCCTAGATTAATCATGGGAGATATTTTGTTAGATGCTAGTTTGATAATTGGGCGTAATGCTAATTATAATACAATTATTCCTACGGGGAGTCTTTTCTATAAAGACGCGGTAACGACAGCTGCTCAATTACCGGATTATGCATTTACTAATATTCCTAAAAATCATATCCCTTTTAATTTCGTAGTTAATACTGAAAGTACTTATGGTAATTCAATGTTTCCCGATAATTATATAAATATTTATTTTAAGGCTTTGAATGAAGAAGGTAAAGTCATTATTGGCAAATTAATTGAAAATGTTAAAATTTTAGCAGTTAAGGATAGCTCAGGTAAGCATGTTTTTGAAAATACCGAAATTGATCGTACTCCTCATACGTTATTGTTTTCTGTTCCTGAAGATATTCATTTGTTATTAAGAAAGGCTTTATATTTAAGTAGTTTAAGTAATATTAAAGCCGAACTTATTCCAGTTCCTAATATTACTTCGTATCATGAAGATATAGGATCGTTAATGGTTACTAATCAGTATTTAAGAACTTATATTGAAGTGAATGCTGGCTTTGTTCCTGAAGATCAACTACCCGATGTCGAAAAACCTCCAATTGATCAAAGTGATCAAAATGAAGTAGAAGAAGAACTTGAGTAATCAATAATATAAAAGAGGGAAAGGGGAATGGCTATGTATAATGATAGCATGTTTACTAATATTGATTTTGGAACATTAAGAGAATATTTAGATAATGATGATATAACGGATGTTTCTTATAGTAATAACGGACAATTATGGCTTAGAACGTTATCTAAAGGTATTTATCGAGCTGAAAATCAAAATGTTAATAATGCGATGATAGAAAAGATTGCTTTTCAATGTTCAAATGTTATGGGCAAAACCTTTAATATGGCTCATCCCTTTTTAGATGCTGAAAGTGCCGAACTTCGTCTTAATTTTATTCATGATTCAATTGCCCGTAATGGGATTGCCATGGTTATGCGTAAAACTCCTGCCAAAATTAGATTGAAGAAAGAAAAAATATTAGAAGAACAATATATTACTGAAGAATTGCATGATTTTTTAATTAAGTGTGTTGAAGGGCATTGTAATATTTTAGTTAGTGGTGAAACCGGTTCTGGTAAAACAGAATTTGTTAAATATTTAGCTGCTCATACTAAAGATAATGAAAAGATTATTACTATTGAAGATACTTTAGAATTACACTTAGATCGTATTTTCCCTCATCGTGATATTATAGCTATGAAAACAAATAATATTGCTTCTTATACTGATGTATTGATTACTTGTATGAGACAAAACCCTAAATGGATTTTGTTATCAGAAGTTAGAAGTGCAGAAGCTGTAACAGCAGTTAGAAACTCTATATCTTCAGGTCATAATATATTGTCAACTATTCATGCTGATAAGGCTCAATCTATTCCTCATCGAATGTATAGTTTATTAGAAACTAATCTTGATTTAGACCAATTTTTAAAATCAATTTATCGTTACATTCAATTAGGAGTTCATGTTAGAGGTTTTCACGATAAAGAGAGTGGAGGCTTTAAAAGGGAAATATGTGAAGTATGTGAATTTTATGTAAATCAAGAAAATGAGACTCAATATAATATTATTTATCGTAAGACTACTGAAGGACAAATAATGAAAAATAATCCTTCTCCTAATTTAATTGATTATTTGTCTGCTTCTGGAGTAGTAATAAAACCAGATTTATTTGTTTTAGCTAATGATGATATGATAGAAGTGTTAGGGTAAAAAAGAAAGAAGGTGTCTTAAGTGGAATTAATAATCCTTATTATAATAGCTGTTTTTATATTAGCATATCGTAAGAATACTGGTCAAAATGTATACCGTTTTATAACTACTCAAGCGGTTTCTATTTATGATCGTTATGCTCCGTATTCATTTAAAAATGTACGTGATAAGGTAAAAACTTTAGGTCTTGATTATTCTTCTAGACAATATACGGTTCAAATCCTTTTATTTGCTGGGGGCGGTTTTATTATTTCTTATTTATATTTTTATAATATTGTTATTAGCATTATTTATTGTGTGGGAGCTGTCTTTTTTATTCCTTATATAACTTATCTTCGTTATAAAAGAATTTATAGTGAATTTATTTTTGAACAAATTCAAGTTTATACAACTAATACAATTATGGAGTTTTCAATTACTGAATCATTTGTTAAAGCTTTAGAGGGAGTATATAATTCTGGAGTATTAGAAAATCCTGTCTTAATGGATGTTAAATATATGATTGATTTAGCTTATCAAAATGGTTCAATCGATGAATCAATCTCATATATGAATGAAAAATATGATTTTTATATGGTTAAAAATATGCATCAATTATTCTTGCAAATTACTAAAGAGGGCTCTAAAGATGCTGCTCGTAGCTCACTTGAGGGTATGCTTCTAGATATTGATACTTTGGTCGAGGGTGTTTATCGTGATCAAATGGATAGAAGTAGTTTTCATCGTTCTTTCCTTCAATATGGTTTTTTATTATATTTATTTGTAATGCTAGTTCAATATATGTTAGGAGTTGATTCTTATATGAAACTTTTAGATATGTGGGCTATCAAATTATTATTACATGTAATTATTATTGCTAATAGTTATTTCTTACTTAGCGGGGAAAGATATTATAATGAGGATGTAGGTGTTGAATAATGGAAGTATTAATAGTTGGGATTATAATTATATTTGTTTTAGAATATAATCAAAGAATTAGTACGGGTAATTTTATTCGTGATAACGAGCAATATTTTAAAGCTTTGAAGGAAGATAATTATGATTTCTTAGTTAAAGCTCGTTACGGAGATCAGATAGAACCAGATGCTTTATTTACGATGCGAGTTAGAAATTCCTTTATTATTTTAGTAGTAATGCTCTTTTTATTTATTACCAAGTTAACTTTTATTAATGCAGTATTAGCAGGGGTTATTGCTTTTTTAGCTTTTAAATTACCTTATATGCAATTAAATTCTTATTATAAGGCTCGTTTACACAAGATTAATTTAATGCTTCCTTATTTTTTAAAAAACATGGAAATTTTAGCTCAGCATTATACTATTCCGGTAGGATTATCTAGATCAATAAGTACCGCTCCTGATATTTTTAAACCTGGTTTAAGGGAATTAGTTGAAAAAATTAATGCTGGTGATTCAAGTGTTGATCCTTATATGGAATTTGCTAAGCAGTATCCAGTAGCCGATTCGGTTAGAATGATGAGACTGCTTTATCGTTTAGGAATAGGTGGTCAAGTAGAAAAACATGAACAATTAATTATGTTTTCAAGAAGTGTTTCAGCTCTTCAAAATAAGGCTCGCGAAATGAGATACAGGGCTCGTTTGAAAAGAATGGAAAATAGAACTTTATTTATGTTAGCTACTACTGGAGGGGGTGTTATGATTATCTTATTGATATCAATGATGCAAACGATGAAATTTTAAATTGATTAACGAATAAAAATGGGATATAATATTATTAGGGTACAGAAAGGATGTGGATGGTTAATGAAAGAGGCGACTGGCGAATTAAATATGACTATTATTACGGTTCTTGCAATTGCTGCTATAGCTGCCTTTATATGGTTGTTTTTACCCAGCATTATAGATAGTATAAGAATTAATTGGAGCAATATCTCTTGTCCTGAAGGTCAAACAGCAACCATTGGAGCAGATGGTAAAATAATTTGCCAATAAAAATTAATAAAAGATAAGCAATATTGAGTAGGTGAATAAATGAGAGAGGCTATAGGAGGGACTTTTTTAATTAATTTGATGATTACTTTTTTAGTAATTTATAATGGTTTATTTGCTGTAGCCATAAACTATGCTATTGCTTTTAGAGTAAAAAATCAAATTATTAATATTTTGGAGCAAAGAGAAGGTTGTCAAGGTGGTTTAGCTGATGTTGAAAATTATATTAATAGTATTGGTTATTATCGCCATTTTCAAGGCGTTAATGAAAGAGGATTTGAAATTACAGCAACCCAAATACCTAATAGAGGGACTTTCTATGGAGTTACTACTTTTATTGCCGTTGATTTACCGATAATTGATAGATTTAGAATAGATGTTTTTGGGGAAACTAAGCTTATTTATAATGTTTATGAAGATACTAATTTAAATTGTGGGGGGAATTAGTAAAATGTTTAAAAGAAGGTTGTGGTAAATATGAATGTTATCGTAGCTAATAAATATCAATCAATGCTTGAAACTTTAGAAATAGAGGTCATTAAATCTGTTAATGGTCAATTTGAGGTTGATCAATTAATTGATATGTTTGCTAATTTCTTTTTCAAAAAAATGATTTTAGATATTACAGCGATAAAGGATTACAAAGATACTAGAAATTTACAAAAACTATCTATTTCTTTAGATATGAGTAAAGTAATCTTACTTTTAGACGATGATCCTGATAGTACCTCTTCATCGTATTTATCAAGGCTTATTTCAATGGGTATTTATAATTTCACTCGTAATAAAGAGGGAATTATGTATTTATATAATAACCCTAATAGTTACCGTGATGTTGCCCATATTCATCAATTAGAGGAGTTAACTGAAACTGTTAGTGATAAGGTTATTCATAACAATGTAAGAGTATTAGGAATAAAGAATTTAACGGATCATGCGGGGGCGACAACTCTTATTTATATGTTGAAAAAACAATTAGAAGAACATTATTCAGTAATTGCTATTGAAGTAGGTAAACGTGATTTTTCTTTTTTTCGTGATAAAAATATGGTTTCAACCACTAAAGAGGAATTTGCTAACATTTTGTTAAAAACAAAAGATTTTGATGTTGTTTTAATCGATATTAACGAGAGTGATACTGAAGATGTTTGTAATGATGTATTATATTTGTTAGAACCCTCCTCTATTAAATTAAATAAGTTAATGCGTAAAAATCGTAAAATATTCAATCAAATAACTGGCAAAAAATTGGTTTTAAATAAAAGTTTATTAACTTCTAAAGATGTATTAGATTTTGAAAGAGAGGCTAATACGAGAGTTTTTTATAACATCCCCCCTTTAAATGATCGTATTTATAACCGGGTTTTAAACTCATTATTAGTAAAAATAGGTTTTGGTCGTCAAAAGGATTTAGAAGAAGAATCAAAAAGTAAAATATTAGGATTATTTAAATTTTAATTTGCTTTTTATTTGTTTTATAGTTGTTTTTCAGGATAATAAAATTTAAATATGATTTTAATTTATATGTGTCAAATAATTGTCAAAGCAATTGACAATTATTATAAATAAAAGTATGATATATAAAAGAAGGAGGCATATTATGTATTTTTTAGATAATGGTTTATGTGGCAATGATGCATTATTAACTTTAATTAGATTTATTAAGGTAATTGTTAATTTAATTAAAATAGTGATTCCTATTGGATTGATTGTTTATGGTAGTTTAGATTTAGGTAAAGCTGTTATTGCTGGTAAAGAAGATGAAATAAAAGCTAATCAACAGATTTTATTAAAACGTATTTTAGCTGCTGTTTTAGTGTTTTTTGTTACCGTTTTTGTTGAATTAGCTATGGGATTGATTGGTGGCGAAGGAAACGAATGGAAAGATTGTTGGAATGCCGCTAATAAATCTAGTTATATTTTAAAAGATAATTATTTTAGAGGATAGTAAAACTTTAATTTTAAATCTTCATAAGTGTTAAAAAATATAATTATTAAATTTTAATGGTTTAATAATTATATTTTTATATAATTTAATGCTGTCAATAACTTAGGAAAATGTCCCAAAAAAGCTGATTATAAGTGGGAAAACTTTATTCCAATTTCCCTTATTCATACTCTCTTTGATAATGTGATCTTTCTAATTGTTTTTTAAAAGAATCTAATTT
>CAZBGR010000007.1:0-30687 GCA_964491535.1 uncultured Muribaculaceae bacterium | reverse complement strand
GATTCTTTTAAATATTAGTAAGTATCAAGATAATCGGTTTTAAAAAGTAATAAAATAAAAGTAAAAAATGCTTAAAAAAATAAAAGAACATTATAAATAATTATAAAGAGTTATTAAAAAACAAAGATTATTAAACTATTTTTTCACACTCTAACTATGATATAATAAATA
The DNA here is from genome assembly GCA_964491535.1 of uncultured Muribaculaceae bacterium. Classification (GTDB taxonomy): domain Bacteria; phylum Bacillota_I; class Bacilli_A; order RF39; family UBA660; genus CAZBGR01. The sequence goes on along the minus strand of CAZBGR010000007.1, from coordinate 30,516 downwards.
TATAGATTATTATTTGGTTAGGGTGATTTAATGGCTAATAAAAAGGAAATGGAAAGAGATGAACTACATAAAACAATATGGAGGATTGCGAATGATTTAAGAGGTTCAGTTGATGGTTGGGATTTCAAACAATACGTTCTAGGACTTCTTTTTTACAGATTTATATCTGAAAATTTAGAAGATTATATCAATGGTTTACAAAGAAAAGTAGAACCTAATTTTAATTATTCAGCTATATCAGATGAAATGGCCGAAAATGGTAGAGAAGATATAGTTATTGATAAAGGTTTTTATATTCTTCCTAGTGAACTTTTTTGTAATGTAAGAAGAAATGCAAAAAACAATCAAGACTTAAATATAACACTTACTAATATTTTCAAAAACATTGAAGCTTCTGCCAAAGGTAAACCTTCAGAAAAAGATGTTCAAGGACTATTTGATGATCTCGATGTTAATAGTAGTAAACTTGGAAATACAGTTAATGAAAGAAATGAAAAACTAGTTAAATTATTAAATGCAATTGGGGAATTAAAACTTGGTAACTATCAAGATAATACTATTGATGCGTTTGGTGATGCATATGAATATTTAATGATGATGTACGCATCAAATGCCGGTAAATCAGGTGGTGAATTTTTTACTCCTCAAGAGGTTGGTAATTTACTAACCAAAATAACTTTAATAGGTAAAACAGAAGTTAATAGGGTTTATGATCCTGCATGTGGGTCAGGTTCACTACTTTTAAATTATGCAAAAATATTAGGTAAAGAAAATGTAAAACAAGGATTTTATGGGCAAGAAATAAACTTAACAACTTATAATTTATGTAGAATCAATATGTTCTTACATGATATCAATTATAATAAATTTAGTATTGAAAGAGGAGATACATTAACTAATCCAAAACATTGGGATTATGAACCGTTTGATGCAATTGTTTCAAATCCTCCATATTCAATTAAGTGGGATGGAGATTCTAACTCACTTTTGATTAATGATCCTAGATATGCCCCGGCAGGAGTTTTAGCCCCTAAATCAAAGGCAGATTATGCTTTTATTATGCATATGTTATCTTGGTTATCTGAAAAAGGTACAGCTGCAATAGTTGTTTTTCCAGGTATTCTTTATAGAAGTGGTGCCGAGAAAAAGATAAGAAAATACTTAATAGATAATAACTTTGTTGATACTGTTATTCAATTACCAAGTGATTTATTTTTTGGAACAAGTATAGCAACTTGCATTTTAGTGTTAAAGAAAAGCAAAATCGATAATAATATTTTATTTATTGATGCGTCTGATGATTTTATTAGAGGCACTAACAAAAATAAATTAAGTAATGCCAATATTAACGATATTTTAAAATTGGTAGAAACAAAGGAAGAAGTTGAATATAAAACTAAACTAGTATCATTTGAAGAAGTGAAAGAAAATGATTATAATCTATCTATATCAACATATGTAGAAAAAGAAGATATTAGGGAAAAAATAAATATTAAAGAATTAAACAAAAAAATAGAAGATATTGTATTAAAACAACGAATATTAAGAATTGAAATTAATAAAATATTAGCTGAAATAGAGGTGGATAATGAAACAAAATAATTTGAAACTGATTACTTCCTCAGCTGCTGAATATTTGACTTATGTGGCATCAACTGGGGACAATGAAGATAGCTTAGAGATGCGCTATGAGAATGAGAATATTTGGTTAACACAAAAGATGTTATCAACCTTGTATGATGTTAACATTCCTACAATTAATGAACATATAAAAAATATATATTTAGATAATGAATTATTAGAACAAGCAACTATTCGGAATTTTCGAATAGTTCAAAAAGAGGGTTCTAGAGATGTCTCAAGGGAAGTTAAACATTATAATTTGCAAATGATTATTGCGATAGGGTTTAAAGTTAATAATGAAAGAGCAGTTCGATTTCGTAAATGGGTTGGACAAATTGTTAAAGATTACACTATACAAGGCTGGGTGATGGACAAAGAACGCCTAATAAAAGGGCATATGTTTACAGATGAATACTTTGAAAGACAATTACAAACAATTCGTGAAATAAGATTATCTGAACGTAAATTTTATCAAAAGATAACTGATCTTTATTCTACTGCTTTTGATTATGATAAAAATGCTACAACAACTAAATTATTCTTTCAGACTGTCCAAAACAAGACGCACTGGGCTGTGCATAGGCATACAGCAGCGGAGTTAATTATAAAAAGAGCTGATGCGGGTAAAAAAAATATGGGATTAACAAGCTGGGAATCCGCACCAGAAGGAAAAATAGTTAAAGCTGATGTGTCTATTGCAAAGAATTATTTAAATAGTAAAGAGTTATCATATTTACAAAGAATAGTATCTTTGTATTTAGATTATGCGGAATTGCAAGCCGAAAGACACATTCCTATGACTATGAATGACTGGGCACAAAGACTTGATAGTTTTTTAGAGTTCAATGGAAATGAGATTTTAACTGGACCTGGCAAAATTACTACTGAAGAAGCAAAACTTCATGCTGAAACTGAATTTGAAAAATATAGAGTTATCCAAGATAAACTTTATCAAAGTGATTTTGATAGATTCTTATTAAATAAGGAACTACCTAAAATATCAAAGGAAGTAGATCATGAATAAGTTAGATAAATTGATAAATGAAATATGCCCTAATGGGGTTGAATATGTGAAATTAGGGGAAATTGGGTATTTCTACGGGGGCTTGTCAGGAAAAAATAAAAATGATTTCGAAAAAGGCAATAGGAGATATATAACCTATATGAATGTATTTGCTAATATTGAGATAGACTTGAATACTAATGAGAAGGTTATAATCAAGGAAAATGAAAAGCAAAACATAGTCGAATATGGGGATATTATTTTTACTGGATCATCTGAATCATTGCTTGAGAGTGGTATGTCTTCTGTATTAACCGAAAGGGTGGATGAAGATATCTATCTAAATAGTTTTTGTATTGGATTTAGGTTAAACGATAGGGAGCTTTTAATACCTGGATTTTCAAAATATTTATTCAGATCTCATAATATAAGAAGACAAATAATTAAAGCTTCCAATGGGGTGACTAGATACAATATATCTAGAAAAAGAATGCTAGAAATAGAAATCCCCCTACCCCCTCTCCCAGTCCAAGAGGAAATTGTCCGTATTCTGGACAATTTCACAGAGCTTACAGCAGAGCTTACAGCAGAGCTTACAGCAGAGCTTACAGCAAGAGAAAAACAATATGAATATTATAGAGATGAGTTATTGACCTTTGGGGATGAGGTGGAGTGGAAGACTTTAGGGGAGGTAGGAGAATTAATAAGAGGTAGTGGGTTACAGAAGAAACACTTTAGGTCTGAAGGGGTTCCCTGTATTCATTATGGTCAAATATATACTTATTATGGTACTTTTGCAGATGAAACTATCTCTTTTGTAACAAAAGAACATTCTAAAAAACTTAGAAAAGCACAAAAAGGAGATGTGCTTATTTCTGGAGTGAGTGAAAACATAGAAGATATTTGTACCCCGTTGGGATGGTTTGGAGATGATGTTTGTATAAGTGGAGATATGTTTGCATTTAGACATAATCAAAATACTAAATATATAACTTACTTATTAAAAACTACTGATTTTAGTAGATATAAAGAAAGGTATGCACATGGTGCAAAAGTTACAAGATTAAGTAGAGATAGATTACTTGAATACAAAATCCCCATCCCTCCCCTAGCCGAACAAGAACGAATAGTATCTATCCTAGATAAATTTGAAACTCTTGTTAATGATATATCCATAGGTTTGCCTGCAGAGATAGAGGCTAGACAAAAACAATATGAATATTATAGGGAAAAACTATTGTCCTTTAAGGAATTAGATGCAAAGGAGGTATAAATATGACTTCTTATAATATAGTAGCTTCAACTGATGATGTAACTGTTGTAGCTGAATATAGTCCAGAATATAGGGTTGAAGGTCAAAAATATCAATCTGAAGCTGCCCTTGAAAAAGAATTTATTAGGCTGCTTACAAACATATATGTTTTTTAAAGAAAAAAGAAAGTTAGCCCAAGGCACAAAAGTTATTGAAGTAACACCAAGAAAATTAGAAAATGTAAAAATCCCCATCCCTTCTTTATCAAAACAAAAACAAATAGTATCAATACTTGATAAGTTTGATAAATTAGTTAATGATTTATCAGTTGGTATACCTGCAGAAATCAAAGCAAGAAAGCAGCAGTATGAATATTACAGAAATAAATTATTAAGTTTTAAGGAGGTATCTAATGACTAATATTAATATAATATCTGAGAATATGAGTTCGACTGTTATAAGTGAATATAAAAGATTAAGGGAGAAAGATAAAACTTATCAAAGTGAAGCCGAACTTGAACAAGAATTTATTGAAACTTTAGTTAGTCAATCATATGAAAGATTAAATATAAGTAATGAAGAAGATTTAATTTTAAATTTAAGGGATAAGTTAGAACAGTTAAACAACCATAAATTTACTGATGATGAGTGGAATGATTTCTTTAATAAAATTATTGCTAATCCTAATAATGGTATTTTAGAGAAGACTAGGTTAATTCAAGAAGATTATATTCAAACAATTACTTTAGAAGATGGTTCTTTTAAAAACATTTATTTAATTGATAAAGATAATATTCATAATAATAAACTACAGGTTATAAACCAGTATGAAAATACTGGTAATTATGAAAATAGATATGATGTTACAGTTTTAATTAATGGTCTTCCTATGATTCATATTGAACTTAAAAGACGTGGGGTTGATATTAGAGAAGCTTTTAATCAAATAAATCGTTATCAAAGAGATTCTTTTTGGTCAGGTTCAGGACTTTATGAATTTATTCAAGTTTTTGTTATTAGTAATGGAACTTATACTAAGTATTACTCCAACACAACTCGTGATCTTCATTTAAAAACAACTATTAAAAAAAGCGCTAATAGCTTTGAGTTTACTTCTTATTGGGCAGATCAAAATAATAATCCTATTATTGATTTAATAGATTTTGCTAAAACCTTTTTTGCAAAACATACTTTATTAAATTTAATTTGTAAGTATACTGTTTTTACAACTGATGATAATTTATTAGTTATGAGACCATACCAAATTGTTGCTACCGAAAAAATTATTAATAGAATTATTATTGCCAATAATTATAAGTATTATGGGAGTGTTAAAGCAGGCGGTTTTATATGGCATACAACAGGTAGTGGTAAGACACTAACTAGTTTTAAGACAGCCATAATAGCAAGTAAATTAGAGTTTATTGATAAGGTTTTATTTGTAGTTGATAGAAAAGATTTAGATTATCAAACTATGAAAGAATATGATAAATTTAAAAAAGGGGCTGCTAACTCTAATACTAGTACGAAAATATTAGAAGGGCAATTGAGGAATAGTGAAGATAAAATAATAATTTCTACTATTCAAAAACTTGATAACTTTATTAAGAAAAACCCAAAGCATAATGTGTACTTAAAAGATGTTGTTTTTATATTTGATGAGTGCCACCGTTCACAGTTTGGTAATATGCATAAAAATATAATTAAGAAATTCAAAAATTATTATATTTTTGGATTTACTGGGACTCCCATTTTTAAAGAAAATTGTAATACTATAAAAGGTATTATGCAAACAACAGAACAAGTATTTGGTGAGAAGTTACATACTTATACAATTGTGAATGCTATTAATGATAAAAACGTTTTACCATTTAGATATGAGTTTGTTAAAACGATTGATATTAAAGATGACATTAAAGATGAAAAGGTTTTGGCAATCAATAAAGAAAGTGCATTTAATAATCTTCTTAGAATCAATTTAATTACCGATTATATTATTAATCATTTTGCTATTAAAACAAAAACCAATCAATCTTATGTTTATAATACATTAGAAAACTTAGAAGAAGTTGCTAGAAGTAATAAGGTTACCGAAAAGAAGTTAAAAAGGAATATTAACGGCTTTAATTCCATTATAGCAGTATCTTCTATAAGTATGGCTAAAAATTATTATGAAGCATTTAAAAATAATATTAATCATAGTTTAAAGGTTGCACTTATTTATAGTTTTGGTGTTGATGATGAAGTTGCTGATGGTATTTTAGATGAGAACTCCGAATCGACTGAAAGGTTGAGTCAAAGTGATAGAGATTATCTTGATTTAGCAATCAAAGATTATAATGAATATTTTGGGACAAGTTATGATACCTCTTCTGATAAGTTTCAAAACTATTATAAAGATGTATCGCTAAGAATGAAGAATAAGGAAATTGATATTTTAATTGTTGTTAACATGTTTTTAACAGGATTTGATGCTAAAACATTGAATACTTTATGGGTAGATAAAAATTTAAAGTTTCACGGTTTAATACAAGCTTTTTCTAGAACAAATAGAATTTTAAACTCAGTCAAAACATTCGGTAACATCATTTGTTTTAGAGATTTAGAAAAACATTTAGAAGAAGCTTTAGGTCTTTTTGGGAATAATGAGGCATCTAGTATAGTATTGCTTAAACCATATGAAGATTATTATTATGGGTATAATGATAACGGTAAAGAGTTTCCAGGATATAAAAGTTTAATAGAAGAATTATTAAAAAAATATCCAGTTGGTGAATTAATAAAAGGGGAACAAAACAAAAAAGATTTTGTTAAATTATATGGTGCAATTTTAAAAGTTACAAATATCTTATCAACCTTTGATAAATACAAAGATGGAAAATTACTGAGTGATCGTGAAGTTCAGGATTATCATTCGATGTATATTGATACATATAATGAGTTTAGGGGAACTGTAAAGGGTGATAAAGTTGATATTATTGATGATATCGTCTTTGAAATGGAATTAATAAAACAAATTGAAGTTAATGTTGATTATATATTGGCTTTAATACAAAAATATAGTGATGGTAACAAAGAGGAAAAAGAAATATTGGTTACTATTAATAAAGCAATTATGTCTAGTCCTGAATTAAGAAATAAAAAGGATTTAATAGAAGAGTTTATTGCATCTGTTAATAATCAAAGCGATGTATATGCTGACTTTGTAACCTTTATGAATAGTAAGAAAAAGGTTGAGCTAGATAGAATTATACAAGACGAGAACTTAGATAAAGAATTAACATATAACTTTATAAAAAAGTCTTTTGAAACTGGAAAAGTTGAAACAACTGGAACAGATATATCAGAGATGTTGCCACCTATTAGTATATTTTCAAAGAATAGATTAAATATTAAAAACAAAGTATTAGATAAATTATTAGAGTTTTTTGACAAGTTTTTTAGTATTTCAAATGATGAGTTTTAAATAAGGTAACTAATTATTATAATATCATCAGGCAATGTATCAGAAAGAATTTTCTTTGTACGAAGAAAAAAGAATTTAATTGTAGTAATGATGTAGTAAAACATTATTCTTTTTTTAGTGCAAACATAAGTTTTTAATAGGTGAGGAAATGGAAAACGACGTTAGAGGTATTAGAAGAGTATTATTTATTACTTCTTAAAAACAAGAAGGCTGACTTAAATAAAGATGCTCGATAAAATAAAAATGGTGATTTAATATTAAAAACTATTAGAAACGATGTTTATTAATGGACATTGATATTTAAAACTATACTTTTTAACAAATATTAATCTTGATTTTATGATATTTTAAAAGTGTTTTTTATTTTATAATTGTATATCATTTCCTTTTACTACCTTTTGTGTAGTAATTTAGTAGTGAAAGGAAATGAAGAAATGAATAATGAAGAGCGAATTTTAAAATTTAATAAAGATAATAATGGTTATATTACCACTAGTATGGTAGAAAAAAACGGAATCAAAAAACAGTTTTTAGGTTACTTAGTAAAAAAAAGAAAAGTAAAAAAGGTAGATTATGGAGTTTACATTCTTCCGGATGAATCAGAAGATATCTATTTTATTTTATAAAAAAGAAGTAAAAAGCTGGCTTTTTTCACATCTAACAGCCATAAAATTCTATAATTTAAGTGACAGGATTCCGCACATTATTGATATTACTGTTACTAATGAATATCGGGGTTCTTTGCAAGATAAAAAAGATGTTAACTTATTTCGCATTAAAAAGGAATTTATTAATTTAGGAAGTACAGTTGATATTGATACAACAATTAAAAAATAAATTTAAACTAAACATTTGTACTAAATAGAGAAAATGTACTCTCTTAAAGGTCCTTTTTAAAGTGTAAATATAAGTTTTTTTAAGACAAGATTGTAATTATCTGATATAATATTTATTGGAAGGCCTCCTTTATAATTTTTTAATTATATTTTAAGAGAAGGTCTTCCTTTTTACTACCCTAATCCCAAAACCATTTTACACTATAATTGGCTTTTAAAGGCTAAATTATTTTGGTAAAACATGATATAATTAATGTATAAAAGAGATAGGGAGGTATGAAAATGAAAAAAGCAAAACCATTTGTAAAATGGGCTGGTGGGAAAAGACAATTATTAACCGAATTAAAAAAGTATATTCCTAAAAGTTTTGATTGTTATTATGAACCATTTGTTGGTGGTGGAGCTTTATTATTTGAATTATCTCCTAAAAAAGCTGTCATAAATGATTTTAATGAGGAATTAATAAATGTGTATCAAGTTTTATGCGATGAGATTAAATATTTAAAAATGTGTCAAATTCTAAATCTTTATGAAAAAAAACATTCTGAAGAGTTTTATTATAAAATAAGAAATAAAGATAGAGATAAATTTAAATATTCAAAATTAAATGATTATGTTAAAGCGGCTAGAACAATTTATCTTAATAAATCTTGTTTTAATGGATTATATAGAGTTAATAGTCAAAATAAATTTAATGTTCCTTTTAACAAAAAAATTAAAGTTAATACTTATAATCCAGATAATTTATTAAATGTTCATTTGTATTTAACTATGAATAATATCGTTGTTTTAAATGATGATTTTGAAAAGTCTGTTGAAAAAGCAAAAGCTGGAGATTTTGTATATTTTGATCCTCCTTATGATACTGATACTGATTCATTTACGAGTTATACAAATAAAGGATTTGGCAAGAAGGAGCAAAAAAGATTATTTAATGTGTATCATACATTAGATAAAAAAGGTGTTAAAGTAATGCTTTCTAATCATAATACAACTTATATTAATGAACTATATAAGGATTATAATATTAAGGTTGTAAAAGCTAAAAGAAATATAAATGCTAACGGTAAAGGAAGAGGTTTAGTTGAAGAAACAATTATTACCAATTATTGATGTATTCAATAGGAAACCGAAAGTATATTATGAACATGATGATTTTTTATTAATATTGGGAGATTCATTAAAAGTATTAAAAGAAATAAAAGAAAAGACAATCGATATGATTTTTGCTGATCCTCCTTACTTTCTTTCTGGTGACGGGATTACTTGTAGTGGGGGAAAAATGACAAGCGTTAAAAAAGCTAAATGGGATGAACCACTAACCTTAAAAGAAAAACATAAGTTTAATCGTAAATGGATTCAATTATGCAAAAGGGTTTTAAAAGATAATGGAACCATTTGGATTAGTGGAACAATGCATAATATTTATTCTATAGGGATGGCTCTTGAAGAAGAAGGATTTAAGATAATTAATAATATAACTTGGAAAAAATTAAATCCCCCTCCCAATATTAGTTGTAGAGCTTTTACACATTCAACCGAAACAATTTTATGGGCTAAAAAAGATTTAAAGAATAACAAATATAAATTCAATTATAATATTATGAAAAAATTAAATGATGGAAAACAAATGAAAGATGTATGGGAAACTTCATTAATAAAGCCAAGTGAAAAAAAGTATGGTAAACATCCAACCCAAAAGCCAATTGCTTTGTTAGAAAAAATTATTTTAGCTGCTACTGATGAATTTGATATTATATTAGATCCGTTTAATGGAAGTGGGACAACAGGAATAGTGGCAAATAATTTAAAGAGAAGATATATTGGAATTGAAAAAGAATTGGAATATTTAAAACTGACTATAAAAAGAAAGGAGGATGATAATAAACGAAAAGAAATTTTAATGAATGGTTTAATAATTTCAAATCAACAATTTCAAATTATTCATATTATGTAGATTTTGAGAAAGTTTATAAAAATGTAGATAAATATAAAGTTGAATTGAATATTTTAAATGCTTTAATTGGTTCAAAAAATATCGAGAAGGATTTTAAAAACATTTTAATAAAATATCCTGAAACTTTATCATGTATTCCAATTTTGTTAGCTGTTCGTTCTAAGGAAATAGAAATTATCGATGAAAAAAACAGTTTTAAATTTAATTTTAATAGCCCTGTTTATTCAATTCCAGAATATATAAAATTTATGAAAAAAAGTGGTTTGTTTGATTTGTTAGAAAATCATATAGTTAACAATTTGTTTGATTATGCGATGGGGATTGAAGTCGGTTTAGATACTAATGGAAGAAAAAACGGAAGAAAAAATCGAGGGGGACGATTAATGGAAGATTTGGTTGAAGGGTATATTAAAAAGGCTAAAATAAAAGAATACTATAAAGAAATGTATTTAAAAGATATAGAAAAGAAATGGAATCTAAATTTAGCGGCTTTATCCGGTAATAATGTATCTACTAAAAGATTTGATTTTGTAATAAAAACTAATAAACAGGTTTATATAATTGAAACTAATTTTTATTTAAGTGGAGGTTCAAAATTAAATGAAACGGCAAGGAGTTATAAATTATTAGCTGAAAAAACAGCTTTATCTAAAGGAGTTACTTTTGTTTGGATTACAGATGGTTATGGGTGGAGTAGTGCTAAAAAAAATTTAGAAGAAACTTTTAATGCAATGGAAACAATATATAATATTAATGATTTAGAAAACGGAGTATTAAATTTAATAAAATAATAAAATAATACGATAGTTAAAAATTAAATAAAAAATAATAATCATTGATTATTTTAATTAGGTTTTTTTTTATTAATTTGATATAATTTAAATGGTGGTAATATGTCGAAAATAAAATATCTTTTGACTAGAATAATGAAATTAAATTATAGTAACTTTTTTAAAAGAGTAAATAAGGTTCATTTAAAAACAAAAAAGAATAGATTAATTATTTTTTTTGATATGATTTATTGTGGTTTAAAATATCAAGCAGGATATGCTGATTATGACTTATTTGCTATGTATGAATTAAATAAAGAAGAAAGAAAAACAATATTAACTAGAGGTATTAATAATTCAATCGTAAAAAAGCTAAATAATCCTAAGTATAAAAATTATTTTGAAAATAAAGTTATTTTTAATAAAAAGTTTTCTAAATATATAAATAGAGAATGGTTATTTTTAGATAATAATTTTCAAGAATTTAAAAGCTTTATTAAAAGAAATCCCATCTTTTTTTGTAAACCAACTTCGTTATCTTGTGGAAAAGGGATTGAGAAAATAAATGTCAAAGATTATAAAGTTGAAGAGTTATATAATAAATTACTTAATAATAAGCAATGTTTAGTGGAAGAAGTTGCCCTTCAACATCATAAAATTAGCAAATTACATCCTAATTCTGTTAATACCTTAAGGGTTGTAACAATTAATAATCGTAAAGCAATAACCATTGTAGCCGCTTTTATTAGAATAGGTAATTATCATAAAGTTGTCGATAATTTCAATAATGGAGGAATGGCAGCGATTATTAATTTAAAAACGGGAACCATAGATTTTCCGGCTCTTGATAAAGAAGATAATATTTATGAAAGACATCCTTTAACTAAAGAAAAATTAATAGGGTTTAAAATACCAATGTGGGAAGAAGCTAAAAGGCTATGTCTTGAAGCCGCTAAAGTTATTGAAGAAATAGGTTATACTGCTTGGGATGTTTGTATAGGAGAAAAATATCCTTATTTAATTGAAGCAAATGAATTTCCGGGTCATGATATATATCAATTACCTCCTCATCGGGATGGTAATATAGGTGTTTGGCCTCTTTTTTTAGAAGCTATAAATAAAGAAAAATAATAAATATAATTATTTACTCTAAAAGAGAAATTAGAGTTGAAACAGTAATTAAACAAGCTGAACTTAAGTGTCGTAATATGTTAAATAAATAATGATGATTATAAAAAATGTTTTAATATTTTTATAAAAATCACCTTTCCTATTGACATATGTCATTTACTTTGCTATACTGATATTGACATATGTCATTAAATTAAGGAGGTGAAAGAATGCCAAGAAGAGATGGAAGAGGTCCTTTGGGAGAAGGTCCATTAACAGGAAGAGGTTTTGGTCCTTGTGGAAGAGGTTATAATCAAGGACGTGGAATAGGTCGTGGTTTTGGTAATGGATATCAAGCTTTTAAACAATCTGAAAATAAATCGCTTGAAGCTGAAAGAGAAGATCTTCAAAAAAGATTAGACGATATTAATGAAGTTTTAGATAGTAATAAATAGAAGTGAGTTGAAAACATGTATGGATCTAGAAAAAGAAGATATGTTTGTAGTTTACCTATTAATAATAAATATGGCCCTCTAGGTTTAAATAAACCTAGAGGAAGGACTTTTATTAAGATGACGGTTGATGAATATGAAACGATAAGATTAATTGATTTAGAAGGTTTTAATCAAGAGGAATGCGCTAAGCAAATGAAAATAGCCAGAACAACTGTTCAAGGCATTTATTTTAAAGCTAGGCAAAAGATAGCTAAATCTTTAGTTGATGGTGATACCTTACTTATTGAAGGAGGATATTATTATTTATGTAATGGTCGTGGTCGAGGTTGTGGTAGGGCTTGTATGGGTAACAGAGGTTATTAAAATAATAACTTATCCTAAAAAATAAACAAAGATTTTAGATGTCTTTGTTTATTTTTATTTATGATATGATATTAATAGTTTAATTAAGGAAGTGAATAAATGAGGAAACCTAATTTAAAAGAGGCTCAAAGAAGAACTAAAAGGCCTGTTAAAGTTATATATGATCAATATCTAATTCCCCATTGCATTAAAGATATAGGTAAGAATAAATATTATTATCTTCGTACTTATGGCTGTCAAATGAATGTTCATGATAGTGAAACATTAAGGGCTATTTTAGAAGAGTTGGGTTATATAAATACTACTTTAATAGATAAGGCTGATTTAATTCTTTTAAACACCTGTGCTATTAGAGAAAATGTTCATCATAAGGTCTTTGGGTTTTTAGGGATGTTAAAAAAATTAAAAGAATTAAAGCCTAATCTCATCTTAGGAATATGTGGTTGTATGGCTCAAGAAGAGGTAGTTGTTAATCATATTTTAGAGCGTTATCAATTTGTAGATTTTGTTTTAGGAACTCATAATCTTCATCAATTACCTAATCTATTAGCAGCTTGTTATAATAATAAATCATTAACGATTGATGTTTGGAGTGAAGAAGGAAGTATTATTGAAGGACTTCCTATTAAAAGAGATAATCCTTATAAAGCTTGGCTTAATATTATTTATGGTTGTGATAAGTTTTGCACTTATTGTATTGTTCCTTTTACAAGAGGGAAACAAAGAAGTCGTTTAAAAGAAGATATTATTAAGGAAGTAAAAGCTTTAGTTTCTAAAGGCTATTTAGAAGTAACTCTTTTAGGTCAAAATGTAAATGCTTATGGTAAGGATTTAAAAGATGGATCTTATGGAATGGCTGAGTTATTAAATGATATTAGTAAAACAAAGCTAAAAAGGATTAGATTTTTAACTAGTCATCCTTGGGATTTTAATGATGATTTAATCAAAGTAATTAAAGAAAAAGACAATATTATGTCTCATCTTCATTTGCCTTTACAATCAGGAAGTAATAGAATATTAAAATTAATGGGAAGAAGGTATACAAAAGAATCTTATTTGGATTTAATTACTAAAATTAAAAAGAACATTCCCAAAGTATCAATTACTACTGATATTATTGTTGGTTTTCCATCTGAAAGCGAAACTGATTTTTTAGAAACTTTAGAGATGGTTAAAACTTGTCAATTTGATGCTGTTTATTCTTTTATTTATTCACCAAGAGAAGGAACGGCGGCTATAAAAATAAAAGATATTACTACTTTTAAGGAAAAACAAATAAGATTAAGTCGTTTAAATAAATTAGTTAATCAAATAGCTTTATCAAACAACCAAAAATTGATTAAAAAGAAGTTGTTAGTTTTAATTGAAGGTTATAGTAAAAAGAAAAATAAATTAAAAGGTTATACGGATACTAATAAATTAGTTAATGTTGAAGGGTCTAAAGATTATTTAGGTAAAATTGTTTTAGTTAAAATAACAAAAGCTAAAACATGGACTTTAGAAGGAATAGTTGAAGATAAAGATAATAACTAAGAATAAAGGTTTGTTCTAAGTCTTTTTTTTGTTATAATTTAAATAGAAGGTGAGCGGTAAAAAGATGGATAAATTAATGAAGCTATTAGAAAAAATAAATTTAGAAAAGAAATTTTATTCTTTTTTTGATAATGGTAATTTAAAAAAAATAACAATTGATGAACAATTAAAAAAATGGCATTTTTCAATAGAGATAGAAGCTACTTTACCAGTAGCTTTAGCTAATCATGTTCAAGAATTATTAAAATCTTCTTTTCCCAAATTAAAAATAATAAAAGTAACATATTTACCTCGCGATATTAACAATGATTTAATTAAAGAATATTATCAAAATCTGTTTAGTATTTTGAATAAAAAATCTTTAAATACTTTAATTGATAACGAAGTGTTAATTGAAGATAAAGTTATTAAAGTTAAGGCTGTTAATAAAACTGAAATTAATAAGTTAACTAAACACTTAGCTATTATTAAAGAATATTTTAAAGATAATGGTTTTGATTATCAATTTGAATTTATGATTGATGATGAAGCTCGTGATTTAGTTAAGGAAGAAATAAAACAAGCCATGAAAGTTACTCCTAAGAAAGCTTCAAAATCAGGATCTTATCTTATTATAGGGAATGTAATTAAAAAGAAAAAGGTTACTAATTTAAAAAGCATTATCAGTGAATTAACTACTGTTTTAGTTGAAGTTAAGTTATTTGATTATGAATTTTTTGAATCAAATAGAAATAATTTTAAAATTATCACTTTGAAATTAACTGATTACACTGACAGTTTATATGCTAAACTTTTTATTAATGATTTAACTTTATATGAAGAGGTAAAATCTAAATTAACTATTAATGACTGGTATTTAATTGAGGGTTATGTAAAAATTGATAATTATAGTAATGAATTAACTTTAAATGTTAGAAATATGATGAAGGTTCTATCAAAGGATAAAGAGATTATTGATGATGCTTTAGAAAAAAGAGTTGAATTACATGCTCATACTCATCTAAGTCAAATGGATGGAGTAATAAGTGTTAAAGAATTAATTGAAAGAGCTAAAAAATATAATCATCAGGCAATCGCCATTACTGATCATAATAGTGTTCAAGCCTTCCCTGAAGCTTTTTATTTAGCGAAAGATATAAAAGTTATTTATGGTTTAGAAATAGGGATGATTGATGATTATGTAGAGATTGTTTTAAGGGAACGTGATTTAAGTTTAAAAGAAGCTACTTATGTTGTATTTGATGTTGAAACAACAGGGTTAAATGCTGCTGGTGGTGATTTGATTATTGAAGTAGGAGCTGTTAAATTAAAAAATGGAGAAATAGTTGATACTTTTCAAGAATTAATTGACCCTAAAGTAAAAATAAATAAAAAAATAACTAGTATTACTGGGATTACTAATGCTATGGTAAAGGGAAAGCCTAGTGAAGAAGAAGTAATTATAAAATTTAAAAAGTGGTTTAAAGATTTACCTTTAGTAGCTCATAATGCTAAATTTGATCTTTCATTTTTAGAGAATGCTTATCATAAATATGACTTAGGAGAATTAAATAATAGTGTTATTGATACTTTAGCTTTAAGTCGAATATTAGATCCTAATGTTAGTCGTCATGGTTTATCATATGTAGCTAAAAGATATAATTTAGCTTTTGATGAAGCTTCTCATCATCGAGCTGATTATGACGCTAAAACAACAGCTTTAGTATTAGTTAAAATGATTGATAAATTAAAAGATAATGGGATTACTAATTTAAAAGATATCAATTATTTAGCTAATAAAAATGATCTTCATAAATTTGCTCATCCTTATCATCTTACTTTATTAGCTAAAAATAATATTGGTTTAAAAAATATGTTTACTTTATTATCTTTAGCTAGTACTAAATATTTTTATAAATCAGCTCGTCTGTTAAGAAGTGATCTAGAACGTTATAGAGAGGGTTTGTTAGTTGGTAGTGCTTGTTATAATGGAGAAGTTTTTGCTAAAGCGGGTTCTAAGAGTGATGAGGAAATGAATTTAATTATTTCTTTCTATGATTATATAGAAATTCAACCACTGGCAAATTATAGCCCTTTAATTCAAACTGAAGAGTTTGCCAGTGAAGCTGAAATTATTAAGCAGTTAACTAGGATTATTAATTTAGCTGAAGAAAATAAAAGATTAGTTGTTGCTACAGGTGATGTCCATCATTTAGATGAGCAAACAAAAATATTAAGAGAAATTATTATTAATCAAAAAGTACCTGGTGGAGGAAGACATCCTTTGTGCCGTGATCAAATAAAACATATCCCTAGTCAGCCTTTTTATAATACTAAAGAAATGTTAGCTAATTTTTCCTTTTTAGATAAAGAAAAAGCTTATGAAATAGTAGTTACTAATTCTAATAAAATAGCAGCCATGATTGATAAGGTTCAAGTTATTAAAGATAAATTATATATTCCTAAAGTTGACAAAGCTAGTGAAAAGGTAAAAGAATTGAGTTATCAAAGAGCTTATCAAATTTATGGTCAACCGTTACCTAGTATTGTTCAAGAACGAATTGATGAAGAATTAAAAAGTATTATTGGTAATGGTTTTGATGTTATTTATTTAGTAGCTCATAAGCTAGTAAAGAAATCAAATGAGGATGGGTACATAGTTGGGAGTAGGGGGTCAGTTGGCTCTTCTTTAGTGGCTACTTTATTAGGTATTTCGGAAGTAAATCCCTTACCTCCTTATTATAATTGTCCTCATTGTAAACGCACTTTATTTGAAGTTGATGGCATATCTTTAAAAAAGGATTACGCTAGTGGGTATGATTTACCTAATTTATTATGTAGTTGTGGAACAGCCATGATTAAGGATGGTCAAGATATGCCTTTTGCCTGTTTTCTTGGTTTTAATGCTGATAAGACTCCTGATATTGATCTTAATTTTTCTAGTGAATATCAAGCTAAAGCTCATGATTATATTAGGAGTATGTTTAAAGAGAATCAAACTTATCGAGCAGGAACGATTGGGACTGTCCAAGAACGAACTGCTTATGGTTTTGTTAAAGGATATATGAGAGAAAAAGACTTGTTTTTAAGAACCGCCGAGCAAGAAAGATTAGCTAAAGGATGTACGGGGGTAAAAAGAACTACCGGTCAGCATCCGGGGGGTATAATTATTATTCCGTCTGAGATGGATGTCTTTGATTTTACTCCTTATCAATATCCAGCTGATGATGTTAGTGCTAATTGGTATACAACTCATTTTGATTATCATGCTATTGAAGATAATGTTGTTAAATTTGATATTTTAGGAAAAGATGATCCGACTATTTTAAAAAGATTAGCTGATTTAACAAAAGTTTCTTTTCAAGATATTACTTTTGATGATCAAAAGGTTATTAGTTTATTTTCTTCACCTCAAGCTTTAGGAGTTAGTAAAGAAAAAATTATGTGTGAAACAGGTACTTTAGGAATTCCTGAATTTGGGACTAAATTTGTAATTGATATGTTAACAGAAACTAAACCAGTAGATATTGGTGACTTAGTAAGAATTTCAGGTTTATCACATGGGACGGATGTTTGGTTAGGTAATGCTCAAGAATTATTAAGATCTAAAACTTGTACTTTTAAAGAAGTTATTGGTTGTCGTGATGATATTATGCTTTATTTAACTGCTAATGGTTTAGAACCTTTAGATGCCTTTAAAATAATGGAAATTGTTCGTAAAACAGGTAAAAATTTACCTTCTGAATTAATTGATTTAATGAAGCAAAAGGGAATTCCTAAATGGTATATTGATTCTTGTAATAAAATAAAATATATGTTTCCTAAATCACATGCTACTGCTTATGTAGTAATGGCTTACCGGATTGCTTGGTATAAAGTATATTATCCTCTTTATTATTATGCTGTTTATTTTAGTATTAAAGGAATAGATTTTGATATTGATAGTATGATTTTAGGTTATGAAGCTATTAAACAAAAAATTATTGAAATTAATAATAAAGGCTTTAATAAAACTAATAAAGAAGCTTCAATAGGAGAGGTTTTAAACATTGCCTTGGAAATGACGGCTAGAGGGTTTAAATTTGCTAATCTTGATTTATATAAATCAGAAGCTTTTGATTTTATTATTGCTCCTGATGGTAAAACTTTAATTCCACCCTTTAAAACAATTGATGGCTTAGGTGAGATAATGGCTAAAAAAATAGTGGCAGAGAGAGATGAAAAACCATTTATTAGTATTGAGGATTTAAAGAAAAGAGCGAAGGTATCTCAAACTATTATTGAAAAGATGAAAGAAATGAAGTTATTAGTTTCTTTACCTGAATCTAGTCAATTAAGTTTATTTGAGCTTTAAAATAAACGATATGAGATTAAAAAGATTGATAAAAAAATCAATCTTTTTTTATTTTTTTATATTTTTAGTAAAGAAAAGGTTAAAAAGTAAAAAAGTTATTAAAAACCCTTTACAAAATATTTAAAAGATAGTATCATAGTGGTATACAGTGGCACGATGTGGTAGAAAGTGGGGGATAATTATGTTTATGGGAGAGTATCATCATAATATTGATGATAAAGGACGAATTATTATTCCGGTTAAGTTTAGGTATGAATTAGGCGAAAAGTTTATTATTACTAAAGGCTTAGAAGGATGTTTGTTTGTTTATTCTCAACATGAATGGGATACAATTATCACTAAACTAAAAAGCCTTCCTTTTACTAAAAAAGATGCTAGAACCTTTATGCGTTTTTTCATCTCTAGTGCTACTGAATGTGAATTCGACAGGCAAGGTCGAATAAATATTACCTCTCCATTAGCGGCTTACGCCGATCTCACTAAAGAATGTGTAGTTATCGGCGTAAATGACCGCTTAGAAATATGGTCTAAGGCAAGATTTGAAGAATTAATAAATGTTAATGAAGAACAACTATCAGATATTGCCGATAATCTTTTTAGTACGATTGGAACTTAAAATGCATCAAAGTGTTATGTTGAACGAGGTAATATCTAATTTAAACCTTAAAAAGGATGGCCTTTATGTCGATGCTACAGTTGGTTATGCTGGTCATAGTAGGGAAATCTTGAAAAGAATAAAAAAGGGGTTCTTATTCGCCTTTGACCAAGATCTAAAAGCTATTACTTATAGTAAGCATCAATTAGCCAAAATAGGTTCTAATTTTGAATTAATTAATACTAATTTTATTAATTTAAAAAAAGAACTAGAGAAACGAAAGATAACTTCAATAGATGGCATTTTATTTGATTTAGGAGTATCGAGTCCTCAATTAGATGATAAAGAAAGAGGTTTTAGCTTTCATCAAGATGCTTTATTAGATATGAGAATGGATTTAAATAATAAGTTATCAGCTTACCAAGTAGTAAATGAATATCCTTATCAAAAATTAGTTAATATTTTATTTAGTTATGGTCAAGAAAAATACGCAAAAAGAATTGCTAAAGAAATAGTTAATTATCGAATGAATAAAAAAATAAAAACCACTTTAGAATTAGTAAAAATTATTAGTCAAGCTGTTCCAGCTAAATATAAAAGAATAAAACATCCGGCTCGTAAAACATTTCAAGCTATTAGAATAGAAGTAAACAATGAATTAATAACCTTAGAGAAGGCTTTAGAAGATGCTATTTCTTTATTAAAGGTAGATGGGCAAATAGTAGTTATTACTTTTCATTCTTTAGAAGCTAGAATATGTAAACAGGTTTTTAAAAAGTATAGTACTGTTCCTTTAATACTTAAACGCTTACCAACTAAGGAAGATACTTATCAACCTATTTTAAAAATAATAGGTCGTTATAAACCAAGTGAAGTAGAATTAAATCAAAATAAACGCGCTCGATCAGCTTATTTATTAGTAGCTAAACGGATATAGAAAGGGATAATTTATGACTAGTCGAAAAAAAAGATTTAGATTATCAAAAATTGAATTAAGAATTATTCGCTTTTGTGCGTTATTGATTCTTTTATTTCCTATTGTTAGCGTTTTTGCTAAAGCTACTTTAGCAAAAACTAATCTAGAAGTAGAACGTTTAAAAAGAGAAATTAATCTTCAAAACAAAAGAAATCAAAGTCTAGTAATGAAAATAAACGAATTAAAATCATTTGAAAATATTCAAATAGCTATTGAAGAGGAAGGTTTAGCTTATAATACTAATAATATTAAAGTAATAGTAAAAAATTAATTGAGGTGGATGATGAGACATAATAAAGATAACAAGATAAAAATTAGTAACTTGTTTTTGGTGGTTATCTTTTTTTTATTTTTAACTATTTGCTTTCAATTAGTTAATTTATCATTATCAGAAACAGTTAATGGGATAGATTTAAAAAAGTTTGCTAATAATCGTAATACTAAAAAAGAAATATTACCTGCTTATCGAGGTAATATTTATGCGGCTAGTGGGGAACCTTTAGCTCAAACTATTGATTCTTATACTGTTATTGCTTATTTAGATAAAACTAGAACTAAAAAGAATAATAATCCTAAACATGTAGTTGATGTTCAATTAACGGCTGAACAATTAGCCCCTCTTCTTAATATGAATGTTGAGAGATTAGTTCCCCTTTTAAGTAGGAAAAATGTTTATCAAGTTGAATTAGGTCCTGGTGGTCATGATATTACTGAATTAAAAAAGGAAGCTATTGAAAAGTTGGCCTTGCCGGGGATTGATTTTTTACCTACTTATCGTAGATATTATCCTAATCATGATTTTTTAGCTTATACTTTAGGTTATGTCCAAAAATATGATCAACAGTTAGTAGGTGAAATGGGGCTTGAATTATTTTATGATGATTTATTAAAGGGCACGGATGGTTATTTAGAGTATCAGCAAGATTTAAATGGTTATCGGTTACCTCATACTCCTGAATTTCAACAGCCAGCTGTTGATGGAGCTGATATTTATTTAACGATTGATGGTAATATTCAAATGTTAGTTGAAAGAATTGTAAAGGAAACTGCTCAAACATATCACCCTGAATGGATATTGTTAGTGGTCGCTGATGCTGAAACAGGGAAGATTTTAGCTACTAGTAGTAGTCCTTCATTTGATCCTAATACTAAAAATATAAGTTCTTATTTAAATCCTTTAGTTTCTTATGCTTATGAACCTGGTTCAACTATGAAAATATTTACTTATATGGCTGCTTTAGAAAAAGGAACTTATAAAGGAGAAGAAACATTTTATTCTGGTAACAAAAAAATAGGAACTGATACGGTTTATGATTGGAATAATAAAGGTTGGGGTTATATAAACTATGATTTGGGTTTTTCATTATCTTCTAATGTAGGAGCTTCTAATATGATGGAAAAGTTTATTGATAAAAATGATTTAAAAAAATATTTAACTTTATTAGGTTTTGGTGAACCAACAGGTATTAACTTACCAGGCGAAGTATCAGGCAAACTTAATTTTAATTATAAAATAGAAGTTGCTAATGCAGCTTTTGGCCAAGGAATAACCATCACTCCAATTCAATTTGTGCAAGCTTTAACCGCCATTGCTAATAATGGTGTAATGCTAAAGCCATACATTGTTGATAAAATAGTTAATCCTAATACTAATCAAATAATCTATCAAGGGGAAAGGGAAGAATTAAGAACAGTTGCTAATCAACAAACAATTAATAAGATTAAAGATTTAATGTATAATGTAATAAATTTACCAGCTACTTCAACTACTGGTAGTGCCTATAAGATGGAAGGCTATGATTTAATTGGTAAAACGGGAACCGCTCAATATGTTAATCCTGAGACAGGTAAATATTATCAAGATGAACATAGTTACATTAGAAGTTTTGCTGGGATGTTTCCTAAAGATAATCCTAAAGTTATTATTTATGGAGCGATAAAAAAACCTTCTTTTGGAACTGTTGCCTCAAGTGTTAAGATGACTAAAAGAATAGTTAGTGAAACAGCTAAATATTTACAAATCTTTCCTACAGAAGAGAATAAGGATGAAGAAATAATTATTAATTATAAAATGCCTAACTTAATTAATAAACAAACAAAAAATTTAGATGTTCTTTTAGCACCTTATGATAATAAAGTAATTATAATTGGTGATGGTGATAAGATTATAAAACAGTATCCAGCTAATGAATTATTAATAAATAATAAAGATAAAATATTTCTAGTAACTAATAATAAAAATATAATAATGCCTAATATGAATAAATGGTCTAAAAGAGATGTTATGAATTTTTGCAATCTTATTTCTTTAAAATGTACTATTAATGGTTATGGTTATGTTATTGATCAAAGCCTTAATATAAATAATATTATTAATGAAGAAAGTGAATTAATAATAGACCTAATAACTAATATAAAATAATTAATAATTAATTTTTGCTTGATATAACTTTAGAGGTGGATACTTATTTCAATTTCTATTTAAACTATAAATAGTTATTCTAGTCAAAAATTAATGATTATGATATACTTAATTTAGATAAAAGGAGAAAATTTTAGATAATTAAAAAACAATTTATTTTTAATAACAGCTATGATAAGAGATTAGTAATAAATATTATTATCTAAAGAGATTCGATGGGTGGTGGAAATCGAAGATAATAGTTTATGAATTCACTCTTTAGCTTTATATTAAAAAAAATATAACGGGATCTTCGTTAAGGATTTAAGAGCATAATATTTTTATTATGAATTAAGGTGGTACCGCGCTTAGGCGTCCTTTAGGGGATGCTTTTTTATAAGGAGGAAAATTAAAATGGAAGCTAAAATTAATTGTTTAAAAAAGCAATTTAAAGAAGAACTTATTACTATTAAGGATGTAAAATCTTTAGAAGAATTAAGAATATGTTATTTAGGAAGAAAGGGGCCAATTATAGAGTTAGGTAAAAAAATGGGTACCTTTTCAATAGAAAATAGGAAAAGAATTGGGAAAGCTTTAAATGATTTAAAGAATTTTGTTACTGATGAACTTCAATTATTAAAATTAAAATTAGAACGAGCTATTATTGATGAACAACTAGCTAAAGAAAAAATAGATATAAGCTTACCTAGTATGAAGCTAAATGTTGGTAGTGTTCATCCTTTAGCTAAAGCTATTAATAAAATGGAAACCTTTTTTATAGCACTGGGGTATCAGGTTATTGATGGGCCGGAAGTTGAAAGTGATTTGTATAATTTTGAAATGCTTAATTTGCCTAAAGGGCATCCTGCTCGTGATGCTCATGATACTTTTTATATTACTGATGATATGTTACTTAGAACTCATACTTCTCCTGTTCAAATTAGGGCTATGTTAGCTAATACTGCTAAAACACCACTTAAAATATTATGTCCTGGTAAAACTTATCGTCGTGATAATGATGATGCTTTACATACTCATCAATTTATGCAAGTAGAGGGATTGGTAGTAGATTATAAGGTTTCTTTAGCTAATTTAAAACATACTTTTGAAGAATTTAACAAATATTTTTTTGGAGATGAGGTAATTACCCGTTTCAGACCATCTTTTTATCCTTTTACAGAGCCTTCTGTAGCGATGGATATTTCTTGTTTTAATTGTCATAATAAGGGTTGTTCTATTTGTAAAGAAACTGGATGGATAACGATTGGGGGAGCAGGGATGGTTCATCCTAAAGTATTAGAAATGAGTGGTTATAATCCAGAAATTTATAGTGGGTTTGCTTTTGGCTTTGGTCTTGAAAGACAAGTAATGATTAAATATAATATAAATGATATTAGGATGTTTTATTTAAATGATTTAAGGGGCATAAGGCAATTTGAAAGAAGGGGGGATTAAGGTGAGAATAAGTTTAAATTGGTTAAATGATTATGTTAATATAAAAAAAGAAGATGTCAAAGAATTAGCTAAAAAAATAACCAAAGCGGGAGTCAATGTAGAGACCATTAATAAAGTAGATCTTAATCATTTAGTAGTAGGTGAAGTTTTAGAATGTCTTAATCATCCTAATGCCAAGAGATTAAAAGTTTGTCAAGTTAATTTAGGAGATGAAGTAGTTCAAATAGTTTGTGGAGCAGATAATGTTGCTAAAGAGCAAAAGGTAATTGTTGCTAAGGTAGGAGCTTTTTTACCACCTGATATTAAAATTGAAAAAGTAAATATTAGAGGGATTGAATCTAAGGGAATGATATGTGCTTTATATGAACTTGGGATTGAAGATAAAGAATCAAATTATGATAAAGGGATTCATGTTTTACCATCTGAAGCAAAAGTTGGTAGTGAGGCTCTTATTTGGTTAGGGCTAGATGATGTTGTTTATCAGTTAGATCTTGATCCTAACCGAAATGATTGTTTAAGTCATTTAGGCTTTGCTTATGAAGTAGGAGCTGTTTTAAATAAGGAAGTAAAGAAACCTCTTTTCAATTTAAAACCTATTTCAAAAAGTATTAAAGATTGGTTAACTTTAACGGTAGCTACTGAAAAATGTCCTATGTATCAAGCTCGCATAGTGGAAGATATTGAAATTAAGGAATCACCTTCCTTTATTAAACAACGATTAATTTCAGTAGGGATGAGACCCATTAATAATATAGTAGATATTAGCAATTATGTAATGTTAGAATATGGGCAACCTCTTCATTTTTTTGATCAAGCTAAAGTGGGTTCTAAAATAGAAGTTAGAATGGCTAAAGAAGGAGAATCTACAATAACTATTGATCAAAAAAAGGTATCATTAACGAGCGATGATTTAGTTATTACTGATGGGAAACAAATTATAGCTATTGCAGGGGTAATGGGTTCTCTTAATAGTGAAATTAATCCTAAGACTAAAAATATCTTAATTGAAAGTGCTCTTTTTGATCCTTTAAGTGTTCGTTATACTTCACTTAGACTTGATTTAAGAAGTGAAGCCGCTTTGCGTTTTGAAAAGGGTTTAAACGATGATTATACTTCTCAAGCAATTGATAGAGCTTGTTATTTATTAGCTAAATATGCTAAAGGGAAAGTATTAAGTGATACTTTAATTCATAATCAGGTAGTTAAAACTTCTAAATTAGCTAGAGTATCAAGAACTAAAATAAATGATGTTTTAGGAACTAATTTAAATAATGATGAGATTATGGGAATATTTAAAAGATTAAAATTTAATTTTACGGTTAAAGGAGAAGAGTTTACAGTTACTATTCCAAAGAGAAGGATGGATGTTTCAATTAGTCAAGATTTAATTGAAGAAGTGGGCAGGTTATATGGTTATGATAATATTGTTGCAAAGCCACTAGAGGGTCCTATTAATAAAGGAAGTTATAACTTTAAAACTTTATTTTTAAAAGATATGGAAACTCGCCTTCAAGCTTTAGGATTAAATCAAGTATTGACTTATACTTTAATTGGTAAAGATGATGATTTAGATATTAATTATCAAAAAAAAGAAGAAATAAAGTTATTAAAACCAATGACTGAGGATAAATCTATTCTTAGACAATCCTTAATTCCTTCTTTGTTAAAGGTTGTTGATTATAATTATGGAAGAGGTCTTAAAGATATTTTCATTTATGAAATAAGTAATGTTTATGGACAAAAAAACAATCAATTTATAGAAGATACTAAATTAGGAATAGTGATGATGGGAGCTTATCTTGAAAACACATGGCAAAAATCAAAGATTACAACTGATTTTTATCTTATTAAAGGGATTGTAGAGAATATTTTATCTTATTTAGGTTTTACTAATCGTTATTCATTTAAAAGGGCTTTATTACCTTCTTTAATTCATCCTGGAATAAGTGCGGAAGTATTAATTGATAATGAACCGCTAGGTTTTATAGGGGCTATTCATCCCTCGTTTAGTAAATTACCTATTTTTATTGGCGAGTTAAATTTAAGTGAATTATTAGCTAAAAAGGTTGCTAAATTAAAATTTAATGAAGTATCTAAATATCCCTCGATTACTAAAGATTTAGCCTTTTTAATTGATGATAACTTAGAAATTGATAAAATTACTAATTTAATATATAAAGTGGGAGGTAAATTATTAATAAAAATAGATGTTTTTGATGTATACCAAGGTAATAATATAGCTTCAACTAAAAAATCAGTCGCTTTTAGCCTTACTTTTAATGATAAAACTAAAACCTTAACTGATGAACAAGTAAATCATTTATTAACAAAAATAATTAGTAATGTTGAATTAAAACTAGGTGGTCAATTACGCTCTTTATAAGTTTTTAAAGTAACTTTCTAATTTACTGAGAATATCTTTTTTGGTTTGTTTATCACTTTCATTCCATAATATTTCAAAAAAAACTCCCATCCCGGGCAAAGTAAGTTCATCGTTTTCTTTAATAGCTTGGTTAATACTTTTCTTTATATTATCTTTATTATTATTTTTAAAATTATCTTTAATATAATCTCTGATATTAATATTCATTTAGTAGCTCCTATCCTTATATTATCTTAATATTATTATTAAATACTTTTCTTATTTTATACTAAATAAAAAACTTATTATAAAAATAATTGTTTTTATAATAGGTTTTTTATTTGAAAGGTTTATAAAACAATCTTTTACTTGATGTAGAATATTAACTAAGAATATGTTATACTGAAAAGGGAAATCATTTATAAATTAGAAGCATAATTGTTTGGGGTGATTTGAATGTCAAAGCTAAATCTTTTACCAGCTGATCCTTATCTAATAGTGAATAAAAGTCTGTTTAATGATTGTGATCGTTTAATTTTAACTTTACTTTATCAACCTATAATGGGTTATTCAGCCCTTAGTTTATATTTTACCTTATGGGCTGATTTAGATAAAACAGAAATTATGAGTATTGAATATAATCATCATCATTTAATGGCTAATATGCAGTTGGATTTAAAAAGTATTGAATTAGCCAGAGAAAAATTAGAAGCAATGGGCTTATTGAAAGTTTATTTGAAAAAGGGAAATATTAACCATTATCTTTATCAATTATATTCACCTTTAAGTGCTAATGAGTTTTTAAATGATCCTATTTTAAATGTGTTATTATATAGTTATATTGGTAGTAATGAATATCATAAGATTATTAATTATTTTAAAATTCCTCAAATAAAAGTAAGTGATTTTGATGATGTTACTGTTTCTTTTAGTGATATCTTTAAAACCAATCATGAGGCTCTAAATGAAGATTTAACATCTCCTATTAGAAAAAGAGTAAGCCAACATCCCATTATTCTTGAAGAGCTTGATTTTCAATTAATTACTTCTTCTTTGTCTAGTTCTCTTTTAAATAATAAAGCTTTTGATTCTAAAACAAAGCTTTTGCTTAATAACTTAAGTTTTTTATATAATATTGATACTTTAGGTATGATAGATATTATTAGAGGTTCTTTAAATGAAAAAGGGTGTATTGATAAAGCTAAATTAAGAAGGGCTTGCCGTAATTATTATCGCTTTGAAAATGATGATTTATTACCTAAGTTAATATATCGTGTTCAACCAACTGAATTTAGGAAAAAAAGTATTAATCATTCTAAAAGAGCGGTTATTATTCATCAATTTGAAAATTTATCACCTTATGAATTTTTAATAGCGAAATATAATGGGGGTAATCCAACAATAAGAGATAAAATGTTAATTGAAAATTTAATGATTGATCAACAATTAAATCCGGGAGTAGTAAATGTTTTAATCGATTATATTTTAAAAATAAATGATTATAAATTAAATCGTCAATTTGTAGAGACCATTGCTGGACAATGGAAAAGATTAAATATTAAAACGGTTGAAGAAGCTATGAATCAAGCTGAAAAGGAACATAAAAAATATAAAAAACGAATAACAGGCACTGTTAAAGCTGTAAAGGAAGCTAAATTACCTGATTGGTTTGGTAAAGAAATTAAAGAAGAAAAAATATCTGATGTTGAAGAAGCCAAGCTAAAAGATATGTTAAAGGAATTTTCGTAGGTGAAATGATGAAGAAATTAAATAAAGAAATAAGTAAATTAAGTTTTATTACTAAAATGGAAGCTAGTTTAAAAAAAGATTATCTTAAATTATTGAAAGATGAAACCTTTAATAATTTAGTTAATCAAATTCCTTTAGTCGATGAAACATTAATGAAATATACAACTAAGTTACAAGTAGCGGCTAACGAACTTAAAAATTGTCAATCATGTTCTCATCTTTTAGATTGCAAAAATGAAGTTAAAGGTTATCTTTATGCCCCAGAGGTAATTGGGAAAAGATTAACTTTTAGTTACAATGCATGTCCTTATCAAAAAGAAGTAAATAAAAAAAACAAATATCAACAAAATATGTTTTATTTTGATATCCCTTTAGCGATTAAAGAAGCTAAAATGTCTGAAATATATACTAGTGATAAAAAAAGAAAAGATATTATAACGTGGTTAAAAAGTTTTGTTAATAATTATCAAACAATTAATAAGGGTCTATATTTACATGGTAATTTTGGATCAGGTAAAACATATTTAATAGCCTCAATGTTTAATGAATTAGCAAGAAGAGGAAAAAGAGGAGCGATTGTTTATTGGCCTGAATTATTAAGGGATTTAAAAGCATCTTTTAATGATGATTTTGCTGATAAATATAATTATATTAAAAAGATTCCTTTTTTATTAATTGATGATTTAGGGGCTGAAAATAATACGGCTTGGAGTCGTGATGAAATATTAGGACCTTTACTACAATATCGAATGGAAGCTAAATTAAATACTTTTTTTACTTCTAATTTAGGATTAGAGGAACTAGAAAATCATTTTAGTAATACTAATTATAAAACAGAAAAGTTAAAAGCAAGAAGGATAATTGAACGTATCAAACAATTAACAGATGTTTTAGAATTAATTAGTAAAAATAATCGAAGCAGTTAATTATTAACTGCTTCTTTATAGATATCAATATCAAAGTAATGATCTCCAGTATTATATTCATTTAATTTTTCACTTGAAATTAAGAAAAAGGAATGGTTTAATAAAGGTTTATTGTTATCAGTAATTGGATCATCCCAAGTTAAATCTAAATGATACCAGTTATCATCTAAAGCTACTAAATTCCAAATATGTCTATTAGTAGCTATTTTAATGTTAGTTATGTTCATCTTTTCTAAGAATAAGGCCATTGTATCAGCATAACCGCTACAGACTCCAAAACCCTCAAATAAGGGTCCATAGGCGGTATTAGATTTATAAGTATTATCTTCAATATTACTTATTTTTAAAACATCATATTCAGTATGATTTATAATGTAATCATGAATCGTTCTAATTTTTACTTTATCACTAAAATTATCTTCTATTATGTCATCAATAATTTTATCTATCGTTTTATCTATTTTATTAATGTTAGTAAATTCATAAACTTTACTAATTTCTAAAGATACTTTACCATCATTATTATAAGCAGTGTTAATATGCTTATAGCTATTATAAGGATGAACAAAACTATTTAAATGAGATAATAAGAATTGGTCATTAGAAAGATTTACTGCATCATCGAGGCATTCATCATATTCTCTAGCGCAATAAAAAGTAAATTTATCCCATCCTGAATTAATAACGGTATAATAAATATTTAATAAATCTTGTTTGTTTTTAGGATAAAAATTATCAGTATCTTTTACAAAATTAAGTTCAATATCCTTTTTGTATTGATTAACTTCAGGGATAATGACTTCTCTTTTTAGGTCTCTTACTATATCTTTAGCAGAAAATATATTGTTATCGTATATATAATAAAGACCTAATAAAATAAGAACTAAAATTATTAAATTTCTAATTTTTATCA
Organism: uncultured Muribaculaceae bacterium; assembly: GCA_964491535.1. Lineage (GTDB taxonomy): Bacteria > Bacillota_I > Bacilli_A > RF39 > UBA660 > CAZBGR01. The sequence continues at coordinate 438 of CAZBGR010000007.1, read as the reverse complement.
CCACCTTAATTAGTTTATCATATATTTTTAATAAATGTAACTTTAGTTAAAATAAAAAGTTATTTAAAAACACCTTCTTTTTATAACAATATTATTAAGGTGTATTTTTAAATAATTTTTATTTCATTAATTTTTAGCTAATTTTGATTTCTTTCTTGATGCAGTATTCTTTTTTATAATTCCTTTTTTCAAAGCTTTATCAATTTTTTGCAAAGCTTTAGCTAAATCTTTATTATCCTTTTTATCAGCTGTTTTTAGTTTTTTTATACTTGTTTTCATGGCTCCTTTTACATTTAGATTTTCAATTCGTTTTCGATTGTTAATTTTAACTCTCTTTTTAGCGCTTTTAAGATTAGGCATGTTTCACCACCTTCCCTTGTTACATTTTAATTTTAACAAATATAAAATGAAAAAGCAATAATTTTTTTAATTTTGCCT
>CAZBGR010000006.1:0-38795 GCA_964491535.1 uncultured Muribaculaceae bacterium | reverse complement strand
CCCCCAATTATGGGGGCTGTTTTTTTAAAATTAATACCTATTTTAGAGCCTATTTTTAACCCTAAGAGAGTAAATAAAAAGCTTGTTATTGAAAAAACTAAACTACAAAGTAAATGTTTATCATTAATAAATTCTACTCCTATACCAGCTGAAAAGCTATCAATACTAACGGTAAACCCAAAGGCTAATAAACCTATGTTGTTTAATAATAGCGGAGGTTTGTTTTTTTTAGTGCTAATAATCATTTCTATTCCTAATAAAAGAAAAATAATAAAAACTATATATTTAATATCTAACCAAATAAAGGGTTTAATATAATAACCAAAAAGCATACCTAATTGAGGCATAATAAAATGATATGTGCCAACAATTAAAGATAATAAATATTCCTTTTGTATAGATATTTTTAACATTCCATAACAAATAGCTAAAGAAAAAGCATCCATACTTAAACTAATACCAATTAAAAAGATAGCTAAAAGACTCAATCAAAACCCCCTTTTAAAGAGTATTGAAAGAGATTAAAATTAATGCTTAACTTATTACTTTCTTTTAATAAATTTATTTATTAATTCTTGAACAAAAAACTTATATTCTACTTCAGAAGTTTCTTCTGCCTCTAACAAACATAAGGGTGGAAATAAAACACACCACCAATTACTGCCTTCTCCTTGCCCTAATTTTACTAAGATTGATTCATAATAACCTTCTTTATATTCTATCCCTTTATAATATTTAACTGGGAAGTAATGATAATCAAAATCTAGTAGATAATTTAAAGGATATTGAGCTTGATATAAAGTATCTTTAATAGTATTATCAAACGATATCATATTAGTTTTTATAATACCTCTCGCTTCATCAATCGTTGAAGCTTTATTTAATAATTTATACATTTTAGCTTGTAAATTATCTCTTACTTGCTCTTTTATCTGTTGATCATACTCTTCATCACTATTAGCTATAATTCTTAATCTTATTGCTTCATTGGGAATAAGTACTTCATTCGCTAAAGGGTGATTAAAATTAATTATTAATAATCCTATAAACAAAAAAATTAAAAACACTCTCATCTCTAACACGTCCTCTCTATATCTTTAATGGACGCTTCAGCTTGTTTTTAATCATTAAAATTAAAAATAAATAACATTCTCATTCTACCTTGGTTATCTTTTTTAAAAACATATTTATTTTTAACAAAATACTTTCTTATTAATATTCTTAACTTATCTACTAATGATTCATCTATTTCAAGAGCTATTAAAAAATATTTTTTTAAACATCGTTTCGCTTCTTTTAAAATTACTTTATAGTATTTTAAACCATCGTTACCACCATATAAGGCTAAATGAGGTTCATTATTTTTAACTATTAAATCAAGGGCTTGTTTTTTATTTTTTAAATAAGGGGGATTGCTAATTAAAAGATCATATTTATCATTTATCTTTTCAAAAAGATTACTTTTAATAATGGTTACTTTTGTTTTTAATCTTTTGGCATTGTTTTTAGCTAATAAAAGAGCTTTTCTAGAGATATCAGTTAAAGTTACTTCCACTTGAGGTATTTCTTTTTTTAAAGTTATTCCAATTACTCCAGATCCAGTCCCTATATCAATAATTTTTGGTTTATTATTTTTTAATTGTTTTAAATAATAAAGAGTATAAAAAACTAATTCTTCAGTTTCAAAACGGGGAATTAAAACATGTTTATTAATTTTAAATTGATAACCATAAAAATTAACCTCCCCAATTATATATTGAGGAGCTTTTCCTTTAATTATTTTAGTAATTGCTTGGTTATACTTTTTTACTTCTTTATTAGTTAGTTTAATGTTATTTAATTTATCTATTTCGATTAATTTTAAATAATAATTAATTAAATAAAGGGCTAAATCAATATCTAAATTATATTTTTCTAATCTTTGTTGCCCTTCTTTAAGTAGAGTTTGATAAAACATCTTAATTTTCCTCTAATCTTCTTTTTAAATCTTCACTTATTAAAGCCTCAATTAAATCGGTTAACTTTCCTTCCATAACTTGATCTAAATTAACACTTGTATAATTAATTCGATGATCAGTAATTCTATTTTGAGGATAATTATAGGTTCTTATTTTTTCTGATCGATCGCCTGTTCCTATTTTTTGGCGCCTTTTTTCACCCGTTTCGCTTTCTTTTTCTTTTTTAATCGTTTCATAAATTTTGTTTTTTAAAATATTTAAAGCCTTTTCTTTATTTTTTAATTGACTACGTTCATTTTGACAAGTAACCATAATGCCGGTTGGTAAATGGGTAATTCGAACTGCACTATCGGTAGTATTAACTGATTGTCCTCCTGCCCCGCCACTACGATAAACATCTATTTTTAAATCGCTTTCTTTAATATCTAAAGTGCTATCTTCTTCTTCGGGCATAACAATAACAGTAGCCGTTGAAGTATGGACTCTCCCTTTAGATTCAGTAGCTGGAATCCGTTGTACTCGATGAGAGCCACTTTCATATTTTAATTTAGAATAAACATCTTTACCTCTAATAATCATTTCTACTTGTGAATAACCCCCGCTCTCACCCGCTACACTATGAACTATTTCGTAAAACCATCCTTTATTTGTAATGTATTTTAAATACATCGCTAATAAATCACCAGCAAAAATATTAGCTTCATTTCCCCCCGCAGCACCCCTTATTTCAAAAATAACATTTTTAACATCATCTTCATCTTTAGGTAATAATAGTTTCTTTATTTTTTTTTCAAGTTTATCTTTATCAGTCGTTAAAGATATTAATTCTTCTGCTGCTATTTCTTTTAATTCAATATCCTTTACTAATAATTTTGTTTTTTCAAGATCACTGATTATTTTTTTATATTTTTGATAATAAGTCATTAAATCATCTAGCTTAGCCTTTTCCTTACTAAGTTCTTTTAACCTATTAAAATCCCCTATATTATTAGGATCTTTTAATTGTTCCTCTAAAGTTTGATATTTGCTTTCAATTTGAGATAACTTATCTAACATTTTATCATTCCATTTCAATTATTATTCTAAATCATCATCTACCAAAGATAAATCATCTAAACTATCATCAGTTGGTTCTATATTATCTTCCTCTTCGTCATCATCATAATCATCATCTAACTCATCATCTAATATATAATCGTCTAAATCATCTAAATCTTCTAGATCATCATCTTCGTCTAAAGTAATTGTTGATAAATGATTTTCTTTTAAATCCCAATTAACGCTATCTAATAAAACAAAACGTTTATCAGTCGTTAAAGAAGTGAAAAAATCAGCTATTTTCTCTTCAAATTGGTTTTTGTTTAATTTTAATAAAGAACAAATTTCTTTAAATAATTGAACAGTTGTTTTAAGTTCTTTATCAACTTTAATAATATTATACGCTATATCGGTAAAAGATAATAGCTCTAATTCATCAAGGGTCATTTTTCTAACATCCATTTTTCTTTCTCCTTATCTTTACTATTATTTTGTTAAAACTTTTCAAAAAAATAAAGTTTTAACAAACTATTATATGCCTAAGATACTTATTAAGTATCAAAAAGCTGATGTAATTATATCATAATCTTTTCAAAAAAGCACTCATATTTTTCATCTTTTTTTTCATACTAAAAGTAAGGATGTTGATAAGATGATAAAACAGCTTAAAATATGGTTAAAATTAATAGCTTTTTTTGCTTTTGTTTTTATTTTTATTCATTTAGGAGCTCTTTTATATGCTAAAATATCTCCTAAAGTAGATATTAAGGCTATTAATACTATTTATTTATATGATAAAAATAAGGTTGTTTTTTTTCAAGGTAGTGGGCATAACGAATGGATCTCATTAGATCAAATGTCACCTTATATTATTGAGGCTACTATTTCGATAGAAGATAAACATTTCTTTAATCATTTTGGATTTGATTATTTAAGAATTCTTAAGTCTTTTTATGAAAACCTTAAAGCCGGTAAAATTGTTCAAGGTGCCTCAACTATTACTCAACAATATGCTAGAAACTTATATCTCAATTTTGAAAGAAGTTGGCAACGAAAACTAGAAGAAGCTTGGTTAGCTTTTGAAATAGAAGTTCATTATTCTAAAGATGAAATTTTGGAGGGTTATTTAAATACTATTAATTATGGTAATGGGGTCTTAGGGATTGAAAATGCCTCTTTATTTTATTTTAATAAAAGTGCTACTTCTTTATCTTTAGCGGAAGCTTCAATGCTTGCTGGGATTCCTAAATCCCCCAATTCTAATTCTCCTTTAAATGATGAATTAGAAGCTAAAAAAAGGCAACATTTGATTTTAGCCATGATGGTGAAAAACAACTATATAAAGAAAGAGGAAATGGAAGAAGCTTTAAATGAAGATTTAATTTATTATGGAAAAAAAGAAAAACTTAATTTAGCAACTTTAATGTATTATCAAGATGCTGTCTTAAAGGAATTAAAAACGATTGGTAATATCCCTGATTCGTTACTTAAAACAGGAGGTTTAAAAATATATACTAATTTAGATTTAGAGGCTCAGCAAATTTTAGAAGAAAGTGTTAATGTTAATCTGAAAGATAATCAAGATATCCAAGTAGCTTCGATTATGGTTGAACCAAATAGTGGTTCTATTATCGCTTTAACTGGTGGTCGGGATTATCTTAAATCTCAATTTAATCGAGCGACTGATTCTAAAAGACAAGTGGGCTCAACTATGAAACCGTTTCTCTATTATGCCGCCTTAGAAAACGGTTTTACTGCTTCAACTACTTTTTTAAGTGAACCAACAACTTTTACTTTTGGAGAAAATAAAACCTATGCACCAAGTAATTATGCTGACCTTTATCCCGGTAAACCAATTACTATGGCTGCCGCTTTATCTTTTTCAGATAATATTTATGCCATTAAAACTCATTTGTTTTTAGGCGAAGAAACTTTGGTTGATATTGCTTACCGAGTTGGAATAAAAGAAAAAATAGAACCTCATCCATCTTTACCGTTGGGAACAGAAGAAATTAATATTATTGATTTTTTAACTGGTTATACTACTTTAGCAAACGAAGGAGATAAGGTCCAACTTCATTTAATAAAAAAAATAGAAAACATTAATGGTGTAATATTATATGAACATAAAGTTCAAAAAACAAATGTTTTAAATAAAAATATTACTTTTATTATTAATGAATTACTTACTACTTCTTATGATTATAATATGATTGATTATACTTATCCAACTTGTATTTCAATTGCCCCTCAAATAACTAAAAAATATGCTTTAAAATCAGGAAGTACTGATTATGACACTTGGGCTATTGGTTATAACAAAGATATCTTAGTTGGTGTTTGGAATGGTTATGATAAAGACCAAATTTTAATGACTGATGATAAAATTTTATCAAGAAGAATATGGGTAAATACTATTGAAGGTTATTTAAAAGAAAAAGAAATCACTTGGTATAAAACACCTAATAATATAGTTGGTATGTTAATAGATCCAATTAGTGGCGAAATAGCTAATGAACAAAGTAAAAAGAAAAGGATCCTTTATTATGTTAAAGGAACCGAGCCATTGATTGTTAAATAATTTTGTTATTTATTTATTTTTATTATAATTTGATATAAGTTTTCAAAATCAAATTCTTCAGTATCAACAATTAAACCGTTCTTTTCTAAATTTTTAACCGTTTCTCTAATTCTATTAATTGCTCCTTTTAAATCCAAAGCTACATTACCCACATCTGGTGTTTCAGGGGAAATAAAAGTTTGTTGTTGGTTATATTCATTAAGTAAAAAGTCTAAATTAGTATCTTTAATTGGTGATGGTGTTGGATTAATTGAATTTTGAATAGTATCATTAATAGTTGAGTCATTAATTGGTAATTTATTATCAAAATCCGAAGGTTTTGAATAAGTAAATGGTTCTTGGGTCTCCATATTAGTTTCTTCATCATCAAAGGCGGGGATAAATTTACTACTAGGAATTTCGTTTGATATTAATTGAGAATCATTATTTGTATTCAATGATGATATATCAGATATTGCTTGATTACTATTTGTATTTAATAATTGATTAAAATCAAGCTCATTTTTGACCGGATTAATATCAAATGATTGCTCTTTCATTTGTTCAACATTTGCCGTTTTTTGATTGTTTTCTTCTAACATAGTAACAACTCCTTCATTATCTTCTCTTAAACCCGAGGCATTTCCAACATCATTAAGAAAGCTAGGAACTAAATTTTTATTTACTGAAGGTTGAAATGAAGGATTAGTGGTTGCTTCTGATATAGCAGATTGAGTTTGAGGTATTTCTTCTAAAAGTATCCCATCTTCTTTTGGTAAATTTATATCACTAGCTATTACTCCTATCATTCCTTTAATTAAATCGTCAGTTTGTTTTACAGTTAATTTTTGAGACGTAATTCTATTTAAGACATCATTTTGATCAATTGGATTTTTCAACATTAATAATGAACGAGCATGACGTTCTGAAATTTTTCTATTCAATAAAGCCTCTTGTATTTCAGGAGTTAAAGTTAATAACCGAAGGGTATTTGAAATAGTTGCTTGCGTAACCCCTAATTTAACAGCTAATTGTTCTTGGGTTAAATAACCCCTATCTAACAACTTTTTAAACGAAGAAGCTCTTTCAATAGCATTTAAATCCTCTCGTTGGGTGTTTTCAGCGACAGCCATTTCAGCGCTTATGTTATCATCAACAGCAATAAGAATAGCTGGGATTTTAGTTAAACCAGCAAGCATAGCGGCTTTATAACGTCTTTCTCCAGCAATAATTTCATATTTATCGCTTACCTTTCTAACTACAATTGGTTGAATAACTCCATGTTGTTTAATTGAATCAGCTAATTCATGCAAAGTTTTTTCATCAAAAGATAAACGAGGTTGAAAACGATTAGGAATGATATCTTCTAAAAAAATATCTATCATTTCTTTATCCGTTTGCATAATTTATCAATCCCTCTCTATTCTTATATTTATATCATACTATTAAATTAATTTTTTTACAATGATTTTTAACCTTTTTAATAAAAAAGCCTTCAAAAGTTAGATGGTTGCTTCTTTATTTTTAAAAGATGACGATGACTATTTTCAATTGGTAACGTAAATCTTTTTATTTTAACTATTTTACTATTTAAGTTTGATAATAATAAACTCATGTTTTTTGTTTCATCTTCTTTTTTACCCTTCATTATTAAGAAAAAACCATTATCTTTAATCATTGAAAGAGCTGTTTTTAACATTAAATTAATATTTCCTACTGCTCTCATCATTATAACGTCAAAAACTTTTAAATTATCTTTAGCATATTCTTCAGCTCTTTTATTAATAATTTTTACTTCTTTTAAATTTAATAATTTAACAACTTCTTTTAAAAATAAAGTCTTTTTAGTTTTACTATCAATTAAAGTTATTTTTAACTGGGGATAAAATATTTTTAAAACTAAACCAGGAAACCCTGCCCCGCTACCGATATCACATATTGATAATGGTTTTTTAAAATTATAAATTTTAACTAAGGTTAAACTATCATAAAAATGTTTTAAATAAACATCTTCTTTTTTTATAATAGCTGTTAAATTAATTTTTTTATTCCAAACTACTAATGTTTGATAATAGAGTTTTAAATCTTTTAACATTTTAGAGGTTAATTTTATTTTTAATTTTGTTACTTCTTTGATAAATTTATCTTCATTCACATTTAGCCTTCTTTTTTAAATAAATACTTAAAATAACAATATCAGAGGGATTAACACCACTTATTCGACTAGCCATTCCTAAAGAAAGAGGTTGAATTTGATTTAATTTTTGACGAGCTTCATTCGCTAAATTAGGTACTTTTTGATAATCAAAATTAATTGGAATTAATTGATTTTCATTTTTAATCATCTTCTTAGCTTCTTTAATCATTTTATTAATATACCCTTCATACTTTATATTAATTAATACCTGTTCTTTAATATTATCTTTATATTTTTTATTTAAATAAGGATCAATATCATTAAAATTAATATTAGTTTTTTTTAACCAGTCATATAATGTTTGATTATTTATTTTTTTTACTTTTATTTGTTTCAAATCAAACATTAATTCATTAATATCCTCTTTCTTTTTTAATAATTGTTTGTATTTTAAATCATTAATTAAGCCAACTTGATAACCATATTCTCTTAACCTTAAATCAGCATTATCATTTCTTAACAAAAGACGATATTCAGCTCTTGAAGTTAATAACCGATACGGTTCTTTAGTTCCTTTAGTAACTAAATCATCAATTAAAACTCCTATATAAGCTTCATCTCTTCTTAAAATTAAAGGTTTTTTATTTTCTAATTTTAAAGAAGTATTAATACCAGCTATTAATCCTTGGGCAGCTGCTTCTTCATAACCACTTGTCCCATTTATTTGGCCTGCTGTAAAAAGATTAGTTAATAATTTGGTTTCTAAATTATTATTTATTTGAAGAGGATTAATAGCATCATATTCAATAGCATAGGCATAACGTTTTAATTTTACATTTTCTAATCCTTCTAAACTATGAACCATCTTTTCTTGAATATCATGAGGCATACTAGTTGAAAACCCTTGTAAATAAATATCATCATAATATTTGCTTTCTGGTTCTAAAAATAATTGGTGTCTTTCTTTATCTTTAAAACGAACTATTTTATCTTCAATAGATGGACAATATCTTGGTCCAATCCCAAGAGCATGTCCTCCATACATACTTGATTTAGTTAAATTATCTAAGATAAGAGTATGAGTTTTTAAATTAGTATAAAGTAAATAACAAACTTCTTGATTGGTTAATTTTTTTTTTGTTAAATTATCTAAACTAAAATATAAGGATTTATCATCCCCTTTAGCTAATTGCATTTTTTTAAAATTAATCGTATTTCTTTCTAATCTTGGAGGAGTTCCTGTTTTTAATCTTAAAATATTAAAACCATATTTTTTTAAATTATCACTTAAATAATTAGCTGGTGGTTGATTATCAGGACCCATTTTAGTACGTTGATCACCTATTAAAATTTCACTTTTTAAATAAGTTCCTGTAGTTAAAATAACTATGTTAGAATTTATTTTTGTCTTATCAGCTAAAACAACTCCTTTTACTTCGTTTTTTATAACAATTAAATCCTCAACAATTCCTTCTTTAAGAGTTAAATTTTTTTGTTTTTTTAATGTTTTTTTCATTTCTTTTGGATAAATAACTTTATCAACTTGAGCTCTTAAAGATTGAACAGCAGGTCCTTTAGAAATATTAATCATCTTTATTTGTAAAAGGGATTTATCAACTATTTTTGCCATTTCTCCCCCTAAGGCATCTATTTCTTTAACAACCACTCCTTTGGCACTACCTCCAATTGAAGGATTACAAGGAAGAGTAGCTATATTATTAAAACTGCCAGTTATTAATAAAGTGTTTTTATTTTTTCTAGCAGTTACTAAAGCAGCTTCACAACCTGCATGACCTGCTCCAACTACTATTACATCGTAAATCATAATCATCAACTCATCTCTTTTATTATCAATCAATTTTAACAGGAAGAATAACTTGAATTAAATCATCATTTTTCGCATCTTTTATAATTATTGGCTTTATATCTTTAGCTAATAAAATTAAAATATCTTTACTTTTAAAACTTCTTAAAGCTTCTAACATATATTTAGCATTAAAAGCTATTTTTATTTCTTTTTTTATTATTTCTTTTAATGAACCTCTTTCTTCTATTTTACCAAGTTCAACTGTATCAGATAAAACTTTTATTTCGTTTTTATTAGCTTCTAAAATAACTATTTTTTTATCACTATCACTTAATAAAGATGCTCGATCAACAATATTATAAAAATCATTTAAATCAAGTTTTAAAATGATTTTATTATCATTTAAAAAAACATGACTTAAATCAGGATAAGTTCCATTTAATATTCTTGATTTAAATAAAATATTTCTAAATTGAAATAAAATAGCATTATTAAAAAGATACATTTTTATTTCATCTTTATCCTCAGTTAAAAGTTTAACTAATTCTATTAAATTATTTCCCGGAATAATTATTTCAGTTTTTAAATTATAAGATTTATTTAAAGAAATATTCTTTTTTGCTAAACGATAAGAATCAGTAGCATAAGCGGTTAATTTTTGATTATTAAATTCAAATTTAACTCCTCTTAATAATGGTTTATCCTCTTTAAGATAAGTAGCAAAACAAGTTTGATTTATTAAATCTTTTAAAAATTCTTCTTTTATTATAATTAATTTAGAGTTAACATTTAAATCTAATTTAGGATATTGTTCTATATTAAGAGCATTTAATTTATAATCTGATGTTTTAGTAGTAATTAAAACTTTTAAATTATCAATATCAAAATTAATTATTTCGTTAGACATTTTTTTTATAATTTCAACAATATATTTACCAGGAAGAATTATTTCTCCAAAATTAGAACATTTAATTAATTTATCAATTTCTATAAATGACTGAATAATAATATCATCATCACTACAAGTTATAAATAAACCTTTCTTATTTAATTCAAATTTTATTCCACTTAAAATTGGAATTATATTTTTATTTGTTAAAGCTTTTGATACTTTGTCTAAATTTTCCCATAAAATATTTTTATTAATTGAAAATTTCATTTTTATTATTCCTTTCTTTATAAATATATTATTATTATTAATGTGAAGATAGTTAATAACTAAATTATTAATTTAAAATATTAATTTTTAATAATTTTTTATTAGTTAATAACTTCTTAAAAAAGTTAAATTATTAACTTTTTATTAATTTAATTAATTCATCAACTACTTTTTTGGTAGTTGCTTTATTTTTTAAATCTTTTGTTATTTTATTAAAAGCATGAATAACAGTAGCATGATTTTTTCCTCCAAATTCCATTCCTATTTTTAAATAAGATTCATCAGTTAATATTCTCGCTAAATACATTGCTATTTGTCTTGGATAAGCAATATTAAAATTTCTTTTAGGTGATTTTAAATCATTAATATTTAATTTATAAAATTCAGCGACCGTTTTTTGAATATATTGAATATCATTTTTAATAATCATGGTTCTATTTAAATAATCTTTTAAAGCAGTTCTAGCTACTTCTAAATTAATTTCTTTAACATTAAACATAGTTGCATATGCAAAAACTCTAGTTAAAGCCCCTTCTAATTGCCTTACATCTGATTGAAAATTATTAGCTATATATTCAATAACATCATTAGAAAAGGGTTTTCCATATTCTTTGTTCCCTAATTTACGTTTTAAAATATCAATTCTTAAAGGATAATCTGGAGGAAGAATATTAACTTTTAAACCCCAATTAAATCTAGTAATTAATCTTTCTTCTAAAACTTTTAAATTTTCAGGAGGTCGATCAGAAGAAATAATTATTTGTTTGTTTTCATTATACAAACTATTAAAAGTGTGAAAAAATTCTTGTTGAGTAGCTGTTGCACCACTTAAAAATTGAATATCATCAATAATTAAAACATCAATTTTTCGATATTTATTTTTAAAATAATCAATATAATCAAAATTAGTTCCATTATGATCTTTTTTATGTAAATTTAAAAAATCAGAAATAAATTTTTCACTAGTAACATATAGAACCTTTTTATTAGTATTCTTAATAATATAATTGCCAATAGCATGCATTAAATGAGTTTTACCAACTCCACTATTTCCATAAATAAATAAAGGATTATAAGCTTTACCTGGATTTTCAGCTACTGAAACAGAAGCGGCATGAGCAAAAAAATTACTTTCTCCGACAATAAAATTATCAAATAAATAATTAAGATTAAGGTTAGCTTTAACAGGATTATTAAAAGGGACTCCTAATTCTTCTTTTTTTAAATTATTATTAATTAATTCTTCTTCTAATAAAAATTTGATTTCAAAATTAGTTCCCGTTACTTCATTAAAAGTTTCACTTATAAGATCTTTATAATTTTCAGTTAAATGTTTTTTATGAATATGCATAGGGACAATAATATCAATAAAATTATCATCAATAGTCTGTAATTTAGTATCTTTAAACCAAGTTTCAAAAGATAAAGGAGCAATTTTATTTTTTATATTTAATAAAAATTCGTTCCAAATATTATTTTGTTTCATTATTATCACTGCTCCATTTTTTAAAAATCATTAACTTTTAACATTTTAACTTATATTTTAAAAAAATAAAAGGCTAAAACAACCATTTTTTACTTATTAACAGAGTTATTAACAGCTTTTTTATTAAATAGCTAACAAAAATATAAGATATTAACAATTTTCTTTATTTATATTAACTTTTGTTAATCAAAAAAGTTAACAATCGTTAATAACTATTAAATATTATTAAAAAGTCAAAAGTTATTAACTATTTAATAACATTGAATTAAATTATAAAAAATAAAAGCAAATAATATTTTATAAAAGTACAATTTATTTTATTTAAGCTCTATTTTAAGTAATTGACAAGCTAACTATTAAACCTTATAATGGGTTTATCAAACAAGGAGGTTATTAAATGAAAAGAACTTATCAACCTAATATAAAAAAGAAGAAAAAGGTTCATGGTTTTAGGGCAAGAAAAAAGGGAGCTGGTAACATTTTAACTAAAAGGAGAAATAAAGGAAGAAAAAGATTATCAAAATAAATTTATTTTGATGTAGAGGATAATGATGAAAAAAAGATTTATTATTAAAAAAAACTTTGAATTTACTGATATTATTAATAAAAATCAAAAATATGGTAATCAATATTTTTCTATTTATGTTAGTAAAAGTAATTTAAATCATTATCGTTTTGGAATTTCCATCCCCAAAAAGATAGGGAAAGCAGTTGTCCGTAATAAAATTAAAAGACAAATAAAATCAATTTTAAGATCAAATAAAAATTATTTTAAAGCGATAGATTATGTTATAATTGTTAAGAAGGATCTTTTAGATCTTAATTATCAAGTTATAAAAAACAAATTAATTTCGTTACTATTTAATTTAGGCAAGGAGTTTAAAGATGAAAATTAATAAAATTTTAACTATCATTATCATCTTAGTATGTTTAACGGGTTGTACGACAACTTTAAAAGACAATCACAATAAACAAATTATTTATAAAAAAACTGGTCAAAGTATTACTGAAAATATACTTTGTAAACCTAAAAACCCTGATATTATAAAGATTTATAAAGATAATCAAGTTGATATTAAAAAACTACCTGCTTGTAACGAATTTAAACTAACTTCAAGTGGCTATGATGGATTATGGACTACTTTTTTTGTTAAACCACTTGCTTGGTTAATTCTTAAAATAGGTACTATTATTAAAAATTATGGAGTGTCATTGATTATAGTGGGAATTTTAATTAGATTAATATTATATCCAGTTACTAAAAGTACAGCTTTACAATCAGAAAAATTAAAAAAAGCTAATCCTGAATTGACCGCAATTGAAAAAAAATATAAAAATAAAAAAGATCAGGCCGATATGATGAAGAAAAGTCAAGAAATTATGGCTATTTATAAAAAACACAAAATAAATCCTTTAACAGGTTGCTTATTTGCTTTTCTTCAATTACCTTTATTTTTTGCCTTTTTAGAAGCTATTAATCGTAGTCCGGCAATTTTTGAAAGTAAATTATTATTCTTTCAATTAGGAACAACTCCCTATACAGCTTTACGAAATGGTCAATTTCAATATTTAATTATTGTTGTTTTATTAATTGTAATTACTTATTATTCTTTTAAATTAAATAAAACAGCCTCTATAAATGTTGAAGCTCAAAAGCAAATGGATTTTATGAGCAAAATTATGATTATTTTTATTTCTTTTGCCGCTTTTTCTTTATCAACGGCTATTGGAATATATTGGATAACTTCAAATATTTTCACAATTGTTCAAAATTTATTAGTAAAAAGGAGTAATAAAAATGAAAGTATATAGTTATGAAGGTAAAAATAAGGAAGACGCTATTGCTAAAATGCTTTATGATTTGAATATTGAAGATGAAAGTGAACTGTTTTTAAAAACAAGTTCTACTGAAGAGGGTTTGTTCAAAAGTAAAAAAGAGAAAATAGAAGTTTTAGTAAAAGACGAGGTAATAGAATATTTAAAAAAAACCTTAACTGATGTTGTAAATCAAATGGGTTTAGAGGTTAATTTTGAATGTCAAAAGCGAGAAAATTATATTAAAATAAATCTTTTTTCTAATAATAATGCTATTTTAATTGGCAAAAACGGTAAAACGATGGCTTCTTTGCAAAACATATTAAGACATGCTATTTTAAATAACACTGGTTTTTATATAAATATTATTTTAGATGTTGAAGATTATAAAGAAAAGTATAATCGCCGGTTAGTTAATGAGGCCTTGCGTAAAGCGAAGGAAGTAGAAAACAAAAAAATATCGATATCCCTTTTGCCGATGAATTCTTATGAACGGCGATTAATTCACGAAGCCGTAGCTAATATGAAAGTAGAGACAATTAGTGAAGGAGAGGAACCAAATCGTTATATTGTGATAAATCCTAAAGAATAAACTCCTAACTAGAAGTTTATTCTTTTTTTATGATAAAAGAAAGGAAATTATAATTAAGTTTATAAGTGATAATATTATGGTTGAAGATACAATTACAGCGATAGCTTCTTCTTTAGGAAAAGGGGCTATTTCAATTATTAAAATTAGCGGGGAAGAGGCTATAAAAATAGTTAATAAAATATTTAAAGGAGCTAATTTAGAAAAGGTGCCTACACATACAATTCATTATGGGCATATATATGAAGGTAGACATATGATTGATGAAGTTTTAGTATCAGTAATGCGAAAACCCAAAACATATACTACTGAAGATATTGTAGAAATTAATTGTCATGGTGGGATAGCTATAACAAATAAAATTTTAAAATTAGTATTAAGAAAAGGAGCCCGTTTAGCTGAACCAGGGGAATTTACTAAAAGAGCTTTTCTTAACGGCAGAATAGATTTAATTAAAGCTGAAGGCATATGTGATTTAATTAATTCTAAAACAGAAATGGCTAGCCGTTTAGCCCTTAAGCAAGTTTCGGGGGAGGTAAGTTTAATAATTAAAAATTTAAAACAAAACCTACTACCATTATTGACCAATATTGAGGTAAATATTGATTATCCAGAATATGAAGATGTTTTAACAATATCTAAAGAGATGGTTAAATCAAAATTAAAAACAATAAAGCGTCAAGTAAATCATCTTTTAAAAGTATCAGAAAACAGTAAAATAATTAAAGAAGGAATAAAAACCTTAATTTTAGGAAGACCTAATGTTGGAAAAAGTAGTATTTTAAATTGTTTATTAAAAGAAGAAAAAGCTATTGTAACAGAAATAGAAGGGACGACTAGAGATATTGTAGAGGGGCAAATATTAATTGGAGGAGTTCTCTTTCACATTATTGATACAGCGGGTATTAGGAAAACAAAAAATATAATTGAAGAGATAGGGGTTAAAAAAAGTTTAACCTTGATTGAAGAAGCAGATTTAATAATTTTAGTGCTTAATAATAATGAATCTTTAACTAAGGATGATTTAGATTTAATAAATCAAACTAATCATAAAACAAGACTTATTTTTATTAATAAAACCGATTTAGCTAATAAACTAGATGAAGGAAAGTTAAAAGGGAATATTATAGTTAAAGGTAATACTATTTTTGCTACAGGGTTAGATAAATTACTAAAGGAAATAACAACTTTATTTAAATTAGATTGTTTAGCTGTTGATGATTTCACTTATTTATCTAATGCAAGATCTATTTCACTTTTAGAAGAAATATTATTATTAATTAAAGATATAGAAGAGGGCATTAATAAAGAAATACCAATTGATATATTAGCTATTGATTTAAAAAAGGTTTATGAATTATTAGGTAAAATAATTGGCGAAATTTATGATGATGATATTATTAATCAAATGTTTAATCAATTTTGTTTAGGAAAATAGGGGGAAGTTATGGTTGATTGTTTTAAAGAATTATCACCTGTAATCCAAGCTTTATATGCTACTTTATTTACTTGGAGTTTTACAGCTTTAGGAGCAGGAATGGTTTTCTTTTTTAAAAAAACGAATAAATTTATTTTAGATAGTATGCTTGGTTTGGCAGCTGGAATTATGATGGCCGCTACGGTATGGTCTTTAATAATACCAGCTATTGAAATTGGTGAACGATTAGGTCTTAAAGCAATAATGATTGTTGCTGTTGGTTTTTTGGGTGGATGTTTTCTTATTTATGTAGTTGATTTAATAATGAACAAAGTAATAAACAAACGTCAAAATGATTTTAGTTTAAATCGAGTAGCGCTTCTTGTTATTTCAATTACTTTACATAATATTCCAGAAGGTTTAGCTGTCGGAGTAGCTTTTGGGGCATTATTACATAATATTGAAGGAGCTTCATTAGTAGCAGCTCTGTCAATTACTTTAGCGATTGCCATTCAAAACTTACCTGAAGGAATGATTGTTAGTGTTCCGTTAAAAAGAGAGGGGTTTAGCCGTTTTAAAGCCTTTTTTTATGGTCAATTAAGTGGGTTAGTTGAACCAATGGCAGGGATATTAGGAGCTTTATTGGTATTAAAAATAGAAAAGTTATTACCTTTTCTTTTATCATTTGCTGGAGGAGCTATGATGTTTGTAGCTGTAGCAGAACTTATTCCAGAAAGTCAAAAGCATAGAAAAAGCAATCTAATAGGATTATTTACGATGTTAGGCTTTGTAATAATGATGGTTTTAGATATTACCTTAGGATAAACGACTAAAAAAGATAAAAAAAGCTTTAAAATGTGTTATAATATAGTTATAGACAAGTAAAAATTAATAGAAAATCAGGGTGATTATATGAGCCAAAGCGAAGAAAACAATGATTTTAAAAAAGTTAGAACTTAAGAATGTTCGTAATTTTGATTGTTTATTATTAGAATTTAATCCTAAAATTAATATTATTATAGGAAATAATGGTCAGGGAAAGACTAACATTTTAGAAAGTATTCATTTATTGGCTGTTACTAAATCACATCGAACCTTTAATGATCGTTATTTAATAAAAAAAGAAACTAACTTTTTAAAAATTAGAGGATTGATTAAATCAGATGTTTTTTCTAAAGAAGATGAAGTAGAATTAATTATTACTCATCAAGGGAAAAAGGGAATTTTAAATAAAAAAATAGTTAAAAAGATAAGTGATTATATTTCAAAATTTAATGTAATTCTTTTTAGTCCTGATGATTTAAGAATTATTAAGGGTTCTCCGAATCTAAGAAGAAGATTTTTAAATATTGAAATTGGTCAGTTAAATAACAAATACTTAACAACTTTAAATGAATATTATAAGTTGTTAAGAAACCGAAATGAGTATTTAAAAAGAATTGATTTTAAAAATTATGATAAAGAGTATCTTAATATCTTAACTAATCAATTAATTGATAAAGCCATTATTATTTATAAACATAGAAAAGGTTTTATTGATGATCTTAATTATTATTTAAAAACTATTTTTAGTGATTTCTTTTTAAATAAAAATTTAACCATCCAATATATTACTTCTATTAAAATTGATGGTAACGATATGAAAGAAGCCTTAAAAACTAAATTTAAAAAAGTTTTAAATAGAGAAATTTATTTAGCTCAAACAATTATAGGGCCTCATCGTGATGATTTTGAATTTTATATAGAAGATGAAAACATAAAGGACTTTGCCTCACAAGGACAGCAGAGAACTGCTGTTTTATTAGTTAAATTAGCTGAGGTGTTAATTTTTAAAAGAATAAAGAAGGAAAGTCCTATTTTATTATTAGATGATGTTTTTAGTGAATTAGACCAGTCAATCAACTACAAAATCATTAAATATCTAACCAATAAAACACAAATTTTTATAACGTCTACTAACTTGCAAAAAATAGATCGACAATTATTAACTAAAGCTACTGTTTTTGAAGTAGCTAAAGGAAAGGTTGTTAGAAGAGGGTGTTAAAATGAAAAACAAAGAAAAAATGCATTATGATTCTTCTGATATTCAGGTGTTAGAAGGTTTAGAAGCAGTAAGAAAAAGACCCGCTATGTATATAGGGTCAACCGGCAGTAGAGGGTTGCATCATTTAGTATGGGAAATAGTTGATAATGCCGTTGATGAAGCTTTAGCAGGTTATTGCGATGATATTGAAGTTATTATTGAAGCAGACAATGCCATTACGATTAAGGATGATGGGCGAGGGATTCCTACAGATATTCATAAAAAAACCGGCAAATCAACAGTGGAAACCATTTTAACTATTTTACATGCTGGCGGTAAGTTTGGAGGTTCTGGTTATAAGGTATCAGGTGGTTTACATGGGGTTGGAGCTTCGGTTGTTAATGCTTTAAGTAGTTATCTAGAGGTATGGGTTTATAAAAAAGGACAAGTTTATTATCAACGATTTAAAGATGGAGGTAAACCGTTATCTGAATTAAAAGTAATTGAAAAATGTTCTATGGAAAGAACAGGAACGGTTATAACTTTCAAACCGGATCCTAATATTTTTAATGAAACAGCTTCTTTTGATTATGAAATATTAAAAAATCGGCTTAGAGAGTTGACCTTTTTAAATAAAGGCTTAAGAATTATATTGGTTGATAATCGCGGTTCTTATAAAAAAGAAGAGTTTTTGTATTTAGGCGGAATCAGTGAATATGTTAAAATGTTAAATAAGAATAAAAAAGCCATTCATGATGATATTATTTATTTTGAAAAAAAGGAACAAGATATATCATTAGAAATTGCTTTACAATATAATGCGGGATATACTTCAAGCGTTTATTCCTTTGTTAATAATATTAATACTCAAGAAGGAGGAACGCATGATGAAGGGGTCAAAAGAGCTTTAACAAGAGTTATTAATAATTATGCCCGACACAATAATTTTATAAAAGGTAATGATGAATCATTGTCGGGAGATGATGTTAAAGAGGGTTTGGTAATGATTGTATCTGTAAAACATCCTAATCCTCAATTTGAAGGACAAACAAAAACTAAACTCGGTAATGTTGAGGTGCGTAAGATTGCTGATAATCTTTTTGCCGAAGGTTTAGAACGCTTTTTACTTGAAAATCCTCAACAAGCTAAGGTTATAATGGAAAAATCACTTACAGCCGCTAGAGCACGTATTGCCGCTAAAAAGGCTCGCGAATTAACTAGAAGAAAAAACGCTTTAGAAGTTTCTTTTTTGCCGGGTAAATTAGCTGATTGTTCTTCTAGGGATGCTACTATTTCCGAACTTTATATAGTAGAAGGGGATTCAGCTGGTGGTTCAGCTAAACAAGCACGTGATCGAGAAATACAAGCTATCCTCCCTTTACGTGGAAAAATATTAAATGTTGAAAAAGCCAGGTTAGATAAAATATTTGAAAATAATGAAATAAGATCAATAATTACCGCTCTAGGAACAGGGATAAAAGAAGAGTTTGAGTTAACAAAATTAAGATATCACAAAATTATTATTATGACTGATGCTGATGTTGATGGACAACATATAAGAACTTTATTATTAACCTTCTTTTATCGTTTTTTGAAGCCGTTAATTGAAAACGGTCATATTTATATAGCCCAACCTCCATTATACAAATTAACTTATCAGCAAAAATCTAAATATGCTTATAGTGATAAAGAATTAGAACTTTATTTAAGTGAGCTAGATGATAATGTGAAATCAGTTATTCAACGTTATAAAGGGTTGGGAGAAATGAACCCTGATCAATTATGGGAAACAACAATGAATAATGCTAAGCGTACCCTTTTAAGAGTTAAAATTGAGGACGCTATAAAAGCTGATCAAGTTTTTGAAACCCTTATGGGACTTGAAATAGCCCCAAGGCGGGAATTTATTGAAGAAAACGCAATATACGTTAAGAACTTAGACGTTTAAAAAGTTTTAAAGAAAGGATTTAAAAATGGCTGAAACATTAATTGATATTAATATTGATAAAGAAATGGAAGATTCATTTTTAGCTTATGCAATGAGTGTCATAGTTGCTAGAGCTTTGCCAGATGTTAGAGACGGTTTAAAACCAGTTCATCGTCGTATTTTATATGCGATGAACGATTTGGGGATTGTAAGTGACAAACCACATAAAAAATCAGCTCGTATCGTAGGGGAAGTTGTTGGTAAATATCATCCACATGGAGATGTGAGTGTATATGATACTTTAGTTCGAATGGCTCAAGATTTTGGTTATCGTTATCCGTTGATAGATGGACATGGTAATTTCGGTTCGATTGATGGCGATAGTGCTGCTGCTATGCGATATACTGAAGCTCGTATGGCTAAAATATCTGTAGAAATGATAAAAGATCTTAATAAAGAAACAGTTGATTTTGTTTCAAATTATGATGGTGAAGAAAAGGAACCTGTAGTTTTGCCAAGTAGGTTTCCTAATATATTAGTAAATGGGACAACAGGGATAGCGGTCGGGATGGCAACTAATATTCCACCACATAATTTAGGGGAAGTTGTAGATGGTATTGTTGCTTACATAGATAATCATAATCTTTCAACCACTGAGTTAATAAATTATATTAAAGGACCGGATTTCCCAACCGGAGCTTTAATATTGGGAAATAAAGGCATTAAAAAAGCTTATGAAACAGGAAAAGGAATAATATCGATAAGGGCTCGAGCAGTAATTAAAGAACATAGTAATGGAAAACAGGCTATTATCGTTACTGAAATCCCTTTTCAATTAAACAAATCGTTATTAATTACTAGAATAGCTGATTTAGTTAGAGAAAAAACTATAGAGGGAATTGCTGATTTAAGAGATGAATCAAATCGTGATGGGATAAGAATAGTTATTGAAATAAAAAAAGATTTCAATGCCCATGTCGTATTAAATAATTTATATAAACATACTTCGTTACATACTTCATTTGGCATAAACTTATTAGCTTTAGTAGATGGTCAACCTAGGTTGTTAGGTTTAAAGGCTATCATTGAAGAATATGTAAATCATCAAAAAGTAATTATTATACGAAGAACTACTTTTGATTTAAAAAAAGCTGAAGCTAGAGCTCATATTTTAGAGGGATTAAAAATCGCTCTAAATAATATTGATGCAATTATCAAATTAATAAAAGAAGCTAAAAGTGAAAAAGAAGCGAAAAAGGAGTTAATAACCAAATTTAGTTTAACTGTTGTTCAGGCTGAAGCAATTCTTGAATTAAAATTAAGAAGATTAACAGGACTCGAACGAAAAAAGATAGAAAACGAATTGAAGGATTTATTAGCCCTAATAAAAGAATTGCAAAAAGTATTAGCTAACGAAAACGAAATATTAAAAATAATTAAAAAAGAATTATTAATAATAAAAGAAAAATTTGCCGATGAACGAAGGACTGAAATAGATTTAAATGCTATTGAATATATAGAGGATGAATCCTTAATTCCTATTGAAGATATAGTAATTACTCTGACTAATAAAGGATATATTAAAAGAATCCCTTTAGATACTTATCGAATTCAAAATAAAGGGGGTATTGGAGTTAAAGGGATGACGATTAATGAAGAAGATTTTATTCAACAACTATTAGCTTTAACAACTCATGATTTTGTTTTGTTTTTTACTAACAAAGGCAAAGTTTATCGGATCAAAGGTTATGAAGTGCCAGAATATGGCAGACAAGCTAAAGGGATACCAATTATTAATTTGTTACCAATAGAAAGTGACGAAATTATAAATTCAATGTTAATGATGCCAGTTAAAAGTGACAATCAGTTTCTGTTTTTTGCCACTAAATTTGGATATGTAAAAAGGACTAGAATAAAAGAGTTTTTAAATATTAGAAAAACAGGAAAAATAGCTATTAATTTAAAAGAAAATGATGAACTTATAGGAGTTCGTAAAACAGATGGTAAAAAAGAAATTGTTTTAGCGTCTTCATTTGGAAGAATGGTAAGGTTTGATGAAAACGAAGTTAGAACTATTGGTAGAACTGCAACTGGAGTAAGAGGAATAAATCTCGGAGGATATAAGTGTGTTGGGGTTGAGATTGTTGATGGTCATAAAGATATTTTGGTTGTTAGTGAAAAAGGATATGGAAAAAGAACAAGCATCGAAGAATACCGTAGCACCCATCGTGGTAGTAAAGGTGTGAAAACTTTAAATGTAACAGAAAAAAACGGCGACATTGTATCATTTAAAGCGGTCGAACCTGACGAAGATTTAATAATTATAACGGACAACGGAATAATTATTAGAATTCCTGTATCACAAATTTCAAGAATGAGTCGAGTTACGCAAGGTGTAAAATTAATAACTTTGAAGGATGATCAAAAAGTAGCAAATGTGTTTAATTTGATAAAAGATTAATTTTAAAACCTTATAACTAAAGGTGGTTGACATAATAAATATTTCCCGGGAAATATTTATTATGTCAACCACTCGTAATATAAAGGAAAAATTGAACCACAATTAAAATTTTGAAAGCTGTTTAATAAATAATCAGAAGATATAAACAATTAATGTTCCACGTGGAACATTAATTGTTTATCATGTAGTACGAGTTGTTTTTTGCGAACATATAATTTTTAGAATTTGTTCAATTATAAATGTTGAGTTATAAATTGCTTTATTAATTATTAATATATATATTAATTCGAGATTAATAAAGATTATTTATATAAATATATAACAATGTTCCACGTGGAACATAAGTTAATAAAAGTAATAAATTTAGTTTAGATTTTAAATACAAAAAAACTCTATAACTAAAGGCGGTTGACATAATAAATATTTCCCGGGAAATATTTATTATGTTAACTTCTCGCAATATAAGGGAAAAATCGAATCACAATTAAAACTTTGGAAGCTTTTTAAGAAATAATTTGAAGATATAAATCTTAATGTTCCACGTGGAACATTAAGATCGTTCTGTGAAAGAATAAAACTATGAGTGTTAATTTAAATATATTTAGTATTGGATTTTAATACTTTAATAAAAAAATATAAAAGCTTAAAGTTATTTTATTAATTATAAAATAATATATGTTTTAATTCGAGATTAATAAAGATTATTTATATAAATATATAACAATGTTCCACGTGGAACATAAGTTAATAAAAGTAATAAATTTAGTTTAGATTTTAAATACAAAAAAACTCTATAACTAAAGGCGGTTGACATAATAAATATTTCCCGGGAAATATTTATTATGTTAACTTCTCGCAATATAAGGGAAAAATCGAATCACAATTAAAACTTTGGAAGCTTTTTAAGAAATAATTTGAAGATATAAATCATAATGTTTCACGTGGAACATTATGATTGTTTTGCGAAAGAATAAAACTATAAGTAGTAATTTAAATATATTTAGTATTGGATTTTAACATTTTAAAGAGAGTCGTTGTTTAATTTATAATATATTTAAAAAATATTTCAATCTTAAATGTTTTAAAAGTTTGTAATTAAAGGAGACTGATATAATGAACATTCCCTCAAAAATATTTATTGTGTCAGCTTGTCACATTTTAAATTTCTGTTTTGGTAATTTATAAAAATATGACACGGTGTTATGTTTTGAATTATTGGCAAAAAATATATTGGTGAGGGACTTGTTTTTTTTATAATTGTAATGTATATTATTAATTGACACAACAAAAATATTGGAACCAGGTCAGAATCGGAAGATAGCAGCCTTAACAATCCCTTTTTGTGTGTGTCATTTTTTGTGGAGGTAAAAATGGATCATAAGTTTATGAGAGTTGCTTTACAAGAAGCCAAAAAAGCATTTTTAAATGACGATGTTCCGGTAGGAGCTGTTATTGTTAAAGACAAAAAAATAATAGCTCGAGCATATAATAAAAAAGAAAAAACTAAAGATGTTACGAATCACGCTGAAATAATTGCTCTTAAAAAGGCTAGTAAGAAAATTGGTGATTGGCGGCTTAATGATTGTATTATGTATGTTACTTTAGCGCCTTGTTTAATGTGTATTGGGGCGATTATGCAATCTCGTATTAGTAAAGTGGTTTATGGCACATGGAATGACAACGTTAATTATGAATGGGTAAAGGGAAAATCTTTTAAAATGATTGGTCCTGTGCTTGAAGAGGATGCTATAACTTTGTTAAAAGATTTTTTTAAAGCTCAACGATAAAATTTTGATTAAAAACATCTTATTTTTTCTTTGTTTTGTATGGTATAATTAAATAGACATATGGGTGGTGATTGTCTTGGTTTATAAAGCTTTATATCGAAAATATCGGCCAGCATCTTTTAATGATATTGTTGGTCAAGATGTGATTATTAAAACCTTAATAAATGCTGTTAAAACTCAAAGGATTAGTCATGCTTATTTGTTTAATGGTTCTAGAGGAACTGGTAAGACTAGTGTGGCTAAACTTTTAGCGAAAGCTATAAATTGTTTGGATATTAAAAATGGTCACGCTTGTAATAAGTGTTCTGTTTGTTTAAGTGTTATTAATAATGAGGCTCCTGATATAATAGAAATTGATGCTGCTTCTAATAATGGGGTAGATGAAATAAGGGAATTGAAGAGTAAAATTGGTTTAGCCCCGCATCATTTTCGTTATAAAGTTTATATAGTTGATGAAGTTCACATGCTTTCTATAGGAGCTTTTAATGCGTTATTAAAGACTTTAGAAGAACCTCCTAATCATGCAGTTTTTATTTTAGCTACTACTGAGCCTCATAAATTACCTTTGACTATTATTTCAAGATGTCAAAATTTTAGTTTTCAAAAGATTACCTTAGAGGCTATTGAAAAAAAATTAAAAGAAATTATTAGTTTAGAAAAAATAGAAATTGAAAAGGAAGCTATTATTGAAATAGCTCAATTAGCTGATGGAAGTATGCGTGATGCCATCGGTTTATTAGAACAACTTAAGGCCTATACCGATAAAATTATTACAATAACTGATGTTTATGATGTAAGTGGTACTATTTCAATTGATAGATTAGCTACTTTTCTTAAATGGTGGGCTACTCATAAATTAAAAGATGTCCTTAAAGAAATTGAGTTTTTTTATCAAACTGGTAAAGACTTTCAAAGAATAACGGAATTGTTAGCTATTTTTTTAAGAAATGTTTTGTTATATCGTAAAGCTCCAACCTTTTTTAATCAACAAGATCATAATTTGAATTTATATAAGCAATTTGATAAATGTTTGAAAGATGAAACTATTTTCCAATTAATAAATGATACGAATCTATTTTTACATAACTTTAAAGATGTTGCTCACCCTAAAATAGCTTTTGAGTTATTGTTATTAAAAAGATTGGATAAATTAGAAATTGATGATACTAATAAAATTGAAAAGGTAAGAACAGCTCCTTCTTCTTCAATGAATGGGGTAAGTTTAACTAATAATCAAGAGGTTAAAAAGGATAGCTCTGATTCTAAGGTTAGTGTTGTAAGTAAAGTTTTTAAGCAAGAACATATTCAAGATTATAAAGAGGTTTTAATTCATAACACAATTGCTTTAGCTGAAAAAAAATATCAAAATGAAGTATTGACTAAATGGCTTCAATTAAAAACTTATTTAATTAATAAGGAATACCAAGCTTTAGCTACTCTTTTATTAGATGCTAAGGTAGAGGCTGCTTCTGATGATCATCTAATTTTAACTTATGAATATGATGCCATGGTTGAAAGTTTTGATCAGCAGTTAAAGGAAATAGAAATTTTAATTAGCAAATTATTAGCTAAAAAATATATTGTTGTGGCTTTAAATAAAAAGGATTGGCAAGTTATAAGAGCTAAATATATAAAATTAAAAAAGGATAATCAAGAAATTTCTTTGTTAAGTGAAGAAAATATTAAAAGACCTATAGATTTAAAAAAACAAAAAAGGTTAAGTCAAGAAACTCAAGAAGCAATTAATATATTTGGTGAAGATTTAATTGAAATGAAAGGATGATTAAATTGAATATTCAGGCAATGTTAAAACAAGCTAAACAAATGGAACAAGAGATAACAAAAGCGAAAGCTGAGATTGATCAGCAATTATTTTTGGGAACTCATTCTAAGGTTTCTGCTGAAGTAAATGGCAAAAAGGAAGTAACCAAGATTACAATTGATCCTACTATGGTCCTTAAAGATAGTGATGATTTAGAAATGTTAGAAGATATGATTTTATTAGCTGTTAATGATGCTTTGAAAAAGGTTGAGTTAGAAATAAACAATAAAATGGCTAAATACGGTTCTAGTATAGCAGGGTTATTTTAATTATGAAATATCCTAAAAGTCTCAATAAGTTAATTGAAAATTTTCAATTGTTACCGGGTATAGGTGAAAAAACAGCTGAACGTTTAGCTTTTACCATGTTTGCTTTTGATAATAAGCAATTACAATCTTTTGCTCAATCGATTATAGATGTTAAAGATAAACTTAAATATTGTAGTATTTGTAATAATATTACTGAAACTGATATTTGTGATATTTGTAATGATAAAAGAAGGGAAAATAATATTATTTGCATTGTTGAAGACCCAAAAACGATTACTTTGTTTGAAAAAAACAATATTTTCGGTGGTAAATATCATGTGTTAAATGGTTTGATTTCTCCTTTTAACGGTGTTAATCCAGAAGATAGTAATATTGATCTTCTTTTAAGGAGAATTGAAAAAGAAAAAATCAAAGAGGTAATTATTGCTATTAAGCCGACTATTGAAGGAGAAACAACCGCTCTTTATATATCTAAAATATTAGAAGCTAAGCAAGTAATAGTTTCTAAATTAGCTCAAGGAGTTCCTATGGGAACCGAAATGGAATATTTAGATGCTATTACTTTGGAAAGAGCCCTTATCGATCGTAAAAAGGTTTCATAAACCTTATTTTTAAAGCATAATCTTTAATGGTGGACAAATATGATAAAAAAGATATTAACCTTTTTAAAAAAAGTTGTTTTAGCGGCCTTTATGCTTTATGCTTATAATTTAATAATGGCACCTTTAAATTTGCTATTGCCAATTAATATATATACAATTGGCTTTGTTTCTTTATTTGGATTAATGGCTATTCCTTTTTTGGTGTTGCTTTTAACGATAGTTTTTTAAACTAAAAGGGAGTGGATAAAATGGATCGTTATCAAAATGGACAACCTATTGCGTATAAAATGTTGAACAAGTCTTTTAAAACCAAGCAAATCAATCACGCTTATTTACTTAAAGCTAATCATTATTTGTATGCTGAAGATTTAGCATTAGCATTTGCTAAAACACTTATTTGTCCTTATCATTATACAAATAATAATCAATGTTCAGGTTGTAATATTTGTTGGCGGATTGATAATCATAATTTTAGTGAAATAAAAATTATTAAAGCTGATGGTTTATGGATAAAAAAGGAGCAAGTACTATCATTACAAGAGCAATTTAGTTATAAAGCTTTAGAAGGAGCTAGAAAAGTATATATTATTTTTGAAGCTGAAAAGATGAATTTATCGGCAGCTAATTGTATGCTTAAATTTTTAGAAGAACCGGCTAGTGGGATTGTCGCTATCTTGGTTAGTAACTATCCTGAGAAGTTATTACCCACTATAATATCTCGATGTCAAATAATTCCTTTAAAACCTAACAAATTAGAAGATCGTTTTACTTCTTTTGCCAACGTTAATAATCAAACCGTTTTAAAATTAGGTTTATTGCAATATCAAAACGAACACTTGATTAAAGCTTTTGTTGAAGATCGTCATAACGAAAAGAAAGTTGAAGCGGTTATTAACTTTGTTAATCAATATGAAAAAAATCATCTTGATATTTTGTTAAATATAAAAAAAATATGGTATGATTATTTTAAATCAAAAGAAGATTTTATTTTGGCGTTTGATGTTATGTTGTTTTTTTATAAAGATGTTTTAAATTATCTTTGTTTAAAAAGGATAGAAGTTTTTAATGATTATCAAGAAGCTATAAAAATTAGTGCTTCTCATCATAAGGTGTTAGAGGTTGTTGATAAATTACAGGCTATTTTAATGATTAAAGAAAAAATAAAGAACAATCTTAATCTGGGGTTGTTAATTGATAAATTCATAATTTCTTTAGAAAAAAATCTTTTGATAATTGATGAGGAAAATATTTAGAAAGGAAAGTATATGTTTCTAGGATTAATGATTAATAAAAGAGTTCTATTTTAAACTTAGTAATATATACAAAAACAATAAAATGATAGATGTTGTGGGTGTTTCTTTTGAAGGTAATGATCGAATTTATTATTTTTCACCGACGGGTTTAAATTTAAATAAAAATGTTAATGTGGTGGTTGAAACAAAAAGGGGTTTGCAATTTGGTAAAGTAATTATTCCTAATACAAAATTAAAAAAAAGTTATTTAAATTTACCTTTAGAACCGGTGATTCGAAAAACAACTAAAGAAGATTACTTTGCTTATAAAAAGAATATGCTAGATAGCGAAAGGGCCCTTTATAAGTGCCGTAATTTAATAAAAAAGCATAATTTAGAGATGAGATTAATTGATGCTAATTTTACTTTAGATAGAAAACAATTATTAATTCGTTTTACGGCTGATAGTCGGGTTGATTTTAGAGCTTTAGCTAAAGAATTAGCTTCAATTTATAAAACTAGGATTGAATTAAGGCAAATGGGAATTAGAGATAAAGCAAGAGAGGTAGGTGGCATTGGCCCTTGTGGGAGGATGCTTTGTTGTGCGCGCTTTTTATATTATTTTGATTCGGTTTCTATTAATATGGCTAAAAATCAAAATATAGCTTTAAATCCTAGCAAAATAAATGGTTCTTGTGGTAGATTACTTTGTTGTTTGACTTATGAAAATGATGAGTATCTTCGTTTGAAAAAAGGAATGCCTGAAGTGGGAGATGAAGTAAAAACTAAAGAAGGCAAAGGGAAAGTAATATCAATTGATATTTTAAATCAAAAATATCGGGTTGAGGTTGAAAAAAACGGTATTATAACAGTTGAAGCTAATAAAGTTAATGATGAGGTGCGATAAAATGAAATTAATTATCGGTTTAGGGAATCCTACTAAAAGGTATCAAAAAACTAGGCATAATATTGGTTTTATGGTGTTAGATAAATTAGCGGTTTCTTTAAATGTTTCTTTTGATAAAGAAAAAAATGGAGGTTTATATACTAAAACAATAGTTAATGGGGTTCATCTTATATTGTTAAAGCCACAAAGATATATGAATTTATCAGGAGAAGTTTTATTAGCTTTTATGAAATACTATAAAATAGAATTGACTGATCTTTTAATTGTTCATGATGATTTAGATTTAAAATTAGGTCAATATAAATTAAAAGTTAAAGGTGGTTCGGGTGGACATAATGGTTTAAAAGATATAGAACATTATTTAAAAACGCAAAATTATCAACGTTTAAAGATAGGAATTGCTAATCATAAGGGATTTGAAGCTAGTAATTATGTGTTAAAACCTTTTTCTTTTTTCGAGAGAAAAAGAATATCTTTAATTATTGATAAAGCAGTTGAAATAGCAATATCCTTTATAGATAATGATTATCTTTATTTGATGAATAAATATAATCAAAAGGAATTTACCAACGATTAAAGGATTGATATAATGAACATAATCGAAAAATTCTTTAAGTCCTATAACAATGGGAAATTGAGCTTATCAGGTTTAACCGATGAGCTTTTAGTTATTTATTTTAATTATTTATTGAGGTTAAAAAAACAAGATATCTTAGTAGTAGTTGATAATTTATATGAAGCTACTGAGTTATATCAAAAATTATTAAAATATAATAAGCAAGCTCTTTTTTTCCCAATGGATGACTTTTTGACTAGTGAAGCAGCCGCCATTAGTCCCGAATTAAAAATTAACCGTTTAGAAACTTTAAATCAATTAATAAGTACTCAAGAACCTAATTTAGTGATTACTAATTTAATGGGTTATCTTCGTTATTTACCTAAAAAAACTTTATGGCAAGAAAAGATCGTTCATCTTTGTTTGCAAAAGACTATTAATAAACAAACCTTAATTAAAGAGCTTTTAGATATGGGCTATCGTAATGAAACCTTAGTTACTAAAACAGGAGAAGTAGGTTCAAGGGGTTTTGTAGTAGATGTTTTTCCAATTAACGAGTTAAATCCACTTAGAATAGAATTTTGGGGCGATGAGATTGAATCATTAAGATATTTTGATTTAGAAACGCAGCGTTCTATTAAAAACATAGAAAAGGTTATGATTTATCCTTTTGATGAATTTATTATTGATAAAGAAGATGAGCAAGTTATTAGAAAACAAAAAAACTTACCTTTATATAGCAAAGAAATTGCTAACATTAAAGATTTTTTAATTGAACCAATTGTTATTTATAAAGACTATCACTTATTAATTAAAGCGTATCAGCTTTTAAGAGAAGAAATAAATGATTATCATAATCATCGCGATAAAGAACAAAAAACAGCCTACATGCATTATTTAGAATCTTTAAATAATAAAGATGAAATATATATAACACTTCAAAATGAAAAACTTGATAAGGGTATGGCTAATGAAATTTATAAAACACAATCAATAACTCCTTATTATAGTAATTTAGAATTATTAAATAAGGATTTAGTTAATTATTTAAAGTTATCAAAAACAATTATTATTGCTTTAGAAAATAAGCACCAATTAACTAACTTTATTCCTTTTCTTAAGGTTCCTTATGTTATAGCAGAGGAGAACACTTTAGAATTAAAGAAATTAAATCTTATGGTTAAAGATATTGACAATGGTTTTATAATAAATTCTTTGGTTGTTTTAACTGCTTCAGATATTTTTAAGCAAGTTTTAAAAAAGAAAATATTTAAAAGTTCTTTTCGTTACGGGGTTAAAATTAAAGATGTTAACAAACTAAAAGAAGGTGATTATGTAGTTCATCGCATTCATGGAGTAGGCTTGTATGGGGGTATTAAAACGTTGGTTAAAAATGATCTTAAAAAAGATTATTTGTTAATTAATTATCAAGGTAATGATAAATTATATATTCCGGCAGAAAAGATTGATTTAATTTTTAAGTATTCTTCTTCAGATGGAATTGTCCCAGTAATTCATAAATTGGGAAGTTTAATATGGCAAAAAACAAGGTTAAAGGCTAAAAAGAGGATTAAGGATATGGCTACTAAATTATTAGCTACTTCTGCTTTAAGAAAACTAAATAAGGGTTATCAATATAAGAAAGATAATGAAGAACAATTATTATTTGAACAAGAATTTATTTATCAACCAACTAAAGATCAACTTCTAACTGTTGAACAAATAAAAAAGGATATGGAAGTATCAAAGCCTATGGATCGCTTATTATGTGGGGATGTAGGTTATGGTAAAACGGAAGTAGCTTTTAGGGCTACTTTTAAAGCGGTATCTAACAATAAACAAGTATGTTATCTATGTCCAACTACTATTTTATCTCATCAACATTACATTAATGCCTTAGATCGTTTTAAAAATTATCCTTTTAATATAGCTTTGCTTAATCGTTTTACTTCCTCAAAAGAGGTTAAAGAAATAATTAAAGGTTTAAAAGAAGGCTTTATTGATATTGTTATGGGAACCCATCGTTTATTAAGTAAAGATATATATTTTAAAGATTTAGGGTTGTTAATTATTGATGAAGAACAGCGTTTTGGAGTTAATCATAAAGAACGTATTAAACAATATAAAAATAATATTGATGTTTTAACTTTGTCAGCCACCCCAATTCCAAGAACTTTACAATTATCGATGATGGGCTTAAGGTCTTTATCGTTGATTGAAACACCCCCGATGAATCGTTTTCCTATTCAAACTTATGTTTTGGAAGAAGATAATTATATTATTAAAGATGCTATTTATAAAGAATTAGCTCGTCAAGGGCAAATTTTCTTTCTTTATAATTTGGTAAATGGTATTGAGCAAAAAGTCCAAGAATTAGAAAAGCTTGTTCCTCAAGCTAGAATTACTTATGCCCATGGTAAAATGACTAAGCGAGAAATTGAAGATAAAATGATGAGTTTTATCAATCGTGAATATGATTTATTAGTTTGTACTACTATTATTGAAACAGGAATTGATATTGCTAATGTTAATACTTTAATTGTTTTAAATGCTGATCGTTTTGGTTTAAGTCAGTTAT
Source organism: uncultured Muribaculaceae bacterium (assembly GCA_964491535.1). Lineage (GTDB taxonomy): Bacteria > Bacillota_I > Bacilli_A > RF39 > UBA660 > CAZBGR01. The sequence goes on along the minus strand of CAZBGR010000006.1, from coordinate 6,665 downwards.
ACCAAATTAGAGGCCGGGTGGGAAGAACTAATAAAATAGCTTATGCTTATTTAATGTATAAAAAAGATAAGGTTTTAACTGAAGAAGCTGAAAAAAGATTAGCAGCAATTAAAGAATTTACTGAATTGGGAAGTGGTTTTGGAGTGGCAATGCGTGATTTATCAATTAGAGGAGCAGGGAATCTTTTAGGTGAAGAACAAGCAGGTTATATTGATAGTGTGGGAATTGATTTGTATTTAAAAATGTTAAATGAAGAAATAGATAGATTAAAAGGGGTTAAAATTAAAGAAGAAGCTAACATTGATGATAAACCGTTATTAGAAGTAGCTACTTATATTGATGATAAATATGTTGAGGATAATGATTTGAAAATTGAAATTCATCAAAAAATAAATGAAATAGATAGTTATCAGAAATTAATAGCTATAAAAGAGGAATTAGAAGACCGTTTTGGAAAGATTTCAGAAACAATGCTTGTTTATATGTATCAAGAATGGTTTGAAAAAATAGCTCAACGATTAGGGGTTAAAAAAGTAAATCGAAATAAACTTTATATTGAATTATTTTTAAAGCCTACTATAACTGATATAGTTAAAATTCATCAAGTTATTAAAGATTTAAATAATGTTAGCTTTTCTTTTTTAAATAATTGTGTTAAAATTAAATTGAGATTAACCGATTCAAAAAAACACTGGCTATATAATCTCGTTTTATTATTAGATAGCATAGAAAAGCAAATAGTTTAAAGGTATATTTGGTTTGTACTTTCACATAATAAAAGTAGTTGAAAGAGAGGTAAAAGAGTGAAATCAACTGGTATATTAAGAAGAATTGATGAGTTAGGGAGAATTGTTATTCCAAAGGAAATAAGAAGGCATCTGCGTATTAGAGATGGAGAATCATTAGAAATATTTATTGATAATAATGATATTGTTTTAAAAAAACATTCAATGATGGATACTATTAGTAGTATCGCTCAAAAATGTGTTTTATCCTTTAATGAACAAACTAAAACTAATATTTTAATAGCTGATCGAGATAAAATTATAGCAGCTTCTAATTCTATAAGAAAGAATTATTTGGATTTAAATATAAGTGAAGAACTTAGTAATTTAATTTTAGAACGTAAACCCATTAGTTATCAAAATAAGGGCACAATTAATATTATCGAAGGAAAACCCGAAAGTGATAATTATATAGCGGTTCCTATTATTGCCCATGGGGATCCTGTTGGTTTAGTATTAGTTTTAATTAAAGTTGATAATGAAGATAAAGAGGCGGAGAAGTTAGCTTTTTTTATCGCTGATTTTTTAGGGAAATATCTTGAATAAGATTAAAAAAGTTATTTAATTAGGTTGCTTTTTAATTTTTAACTTAACATTCTTAATATTTAAGAATGTTTTCTCATTTATAGTTAATTCATATGTTATAATTAGATATAAATAAAAGTTATGGCCAACAATAAAAATAAGAAAGGATGATTAACATAAAAAAGTTTTATCTTAGTACTTCAATTTTTTATGCTTCTGATAAACCCCATATTGGAAATACTTATGAAATGATTTTAGCTGATGTTTTAGCCCGTTATAAAAGATTGATGGGTTATGATGTTTATTTTCAAACTGGAGCGGATGAGCATGGTCAAAAAACAGCTTTAAAAGCTAAGGAAAATAATAAAGAACCTCAACATTATGTTGATGAAATGACTAATGAAATTAAAGCGACAATGGCTATTATGAATATTAATTATGATGCTTTTGTCCGAACTTCTAATGTAACTCATAAAGAAACTGTAGCTAAGATATTTAAAAAATTATATGACCAAGGAGATATTTATAAAGGTAAATACGAAGGATTATATTGTTTGCCTTGTGAATCTTTTGTTACTGAGGCTCAATTGAAAGATGGAAAATGTCCCGATTGTAATAGAAAAGTAGAAGCTACTTGTGAAGATGCTTATTTTTTAAGATTAAATAAATATGTAGATCGTTTAATAGCTCATATTGAAGCAAATCCTACTTTTTTAGAACCATTAGCAAGAAAAAATGAAATGATTAATAATTTTTTAAAACCAGGTTTGCAAGATTTATGTGTGTCAAGAACATCCTTTGATTGGGGGATAAAAGTAGATTTTGATAAGGATCATATAATTTATGTTTGGCTTGATGCTTTGAGTAATTATATTACTTTTTTAGGATATGATGTCGATGGTAATCATGATGAAGAATATTTAAAATATTGGCCAGCTGATATTCATTTGATTGGTAAAGATATTTTTCGTTTTCATGCTATATATTGGCCAATTATCTTGATGGCCTTAGATCAACCTTTACCTCTTAAAATATTTGGTCATAATTGGTTGTTAATGGGCGGGGATAAAATGAGCAAATCTAAAGGGAACACCATGTATGCTGATGAATTAGTATCATTATTTGGGGTAGATGCTATTCGTTATTATATTTTAAGCGAGATGCCTTATACGAGTGATGGAATTATTAATTATGATTTAATTATTGATAAAATCAATGGCGATTTAGCTAATAATTTAGGTAATTTAATTAATCGAACGATTAATATGATTTATAAATACTTTAATGGAGAAATAAGAGTAGCTAATAAAAATGAGGGTATTGATCAAGCTTTAATTACTTTAACGTTAAAAACACCATCTTTAGTTGAAAAAGAAATGGATAATTTACAAATAAGTAGGGCCCTAGAACATATTTTTAAATTAATTAGGGCTTGTAATAAATATATTGAGGAAGTAAAACCTTGGCTTTTAGCTAAAGAGCAACAAACTAAACGTTTAGAAACAGTTTTATTTAATTTACTTAATAGTATCTATTTTATTGCTGTTTTATTACAACCTTTTATGCCTGATACAGCAGATAAGATATTTTGGCAATTAAATACTAATAATAAAAAAATATCTTCTTTAACAATCTTTGATTGTTTAAAGGGAGGGACTAAAGTAAGATTGGCTGATCCTTTATTTATGAGGATTGATAAGGAAGCTAAATTAAAAACAATAAAGCATAATAGTAATTAATGTCAACTTTTTTGTAAACAAGGGTTAAAGTAAAAACTATTTGTTTACTTTTAAGTTTCCTTTATGGTACGATAATTGTATAAACCTTGAAGAATAGAAAGGAAATAAAAAACAAACATGAGCCGAAACCAAAATAAGTCGAGGCAGTACATAAGTGTGATGTTTGTAGTTTTAATTTTATATTTAATAAATAATTTGTGCTATTCTTTTAAAGAATTAGATTTAGGTTATTTGATGATTGTAACGATAGGTTTTATTCGTTTTTTAAGTAATAAATAATTATACTATAAATCAAGTATAATTTTTTTGTGGAGGTTATTATGTTGATTGATACTCATTGTCATTTAAATAGTGACGAACCAAATATTGAAGATATTATTAAAGATATTTTTAAAAATAATATAGCTAAAATCATTGTTAATGGTTATGATCTTGTATCTAATCAAAAGGCTATTTTATTAGCTGAAAAGTATCCTTCTATTTATGTAGCTGTGGGTTATCATCCGTCGGTTGCTAATAAAATAACTAATCAGGAATTAGAAATTTTAAATAAATTATTACTACATCCTAAAGTAATTGCCGTTGGAGAAATAGGCCTTGATTATCATTACACAAAAGATAATCAAAAACAGCAACTTAATCTTTTAGATAAGCAATTAAAACTAGCGGTTAATCATCATTTGCCAGTTATTATTCATAATCGTGAAGCAACTAATGACCTTTATAGTTTGTTAAAAAAGTATAAGGTAAAAGGTGTTTGTCATTGTTTTAATGCATCTTTAGAAATAGCTAATAAATTTATTAAAAGAGGTTTTTTATTGGGGATTGGAGGAATTATTACTTTTAAAAATAACAAACTAAAAGAAGTAATAAAAAAGATTCCTTTAGAGTATATAGTATTAGAAACAGATAGTCCTTATTTAACACCGGTCCCCTTTAGAGGACGTCCTAATTCTCCTAAATATCTTCCTTATATAGCTGAAGCAATTGCCGAAATAAAGGGTCTTAATTATGATGAAATAGCTAAACAAACTAGCTTAAATGCTCAGTCGTTATTTGACTTTTAGCTGATTTTATGATAAAATTTAATTGCCAAATGAGGTGAAAAAGAAAATGAAACGAGTTTTATCGTTTTGGTGTAAGCTATCTTTGTTAGCGTTAATTTTTTCAGTCCTTTATTTTTTTGTTAATGATCCTTGGCGAAAAGATTATCAGCAGGCAACTATTTTAGCGATTGATTATAATTCTATTCCGTATAAAGTTATTAATGAAGATAGTTTAAATACTTTTTATGGTCAATTAACAGCCTATGCTCCTACTTGTAAAGGGTGTAGCGGTATTACAAAAAGTGGTTATGATGTTCGCCATGGTAATATCTATTATTATGATTTAGAATATGGCAAAGTAAGAATTGTAGCTGCTGATCCAAAGATTCCTTTAGGAACAATTGTTAAAATTACATCTAATTATTTTGATTATCCCTTTTTAGCTATTGTATTGGATCGAGGGCAGGCTATTAAGGGTGATATCTTTGATTTACTTTTTGAAAACGATGAAAGGTTAAGTGAAGATATAGGTCGTTTAAAAAACGTTAAATATGAAATATTGCGCTATAGTTGGTAAAATTATTAGTTTAATTTAAAAAAAGAAGGAAATAAAAAGTGAATCTTAATAAATATTTATCCACTTTTAGAATTAAGAAAAAATGGGGTCAACATTTTTTAATTGATCAAAATATTATTAATAAAATAATTGCCTCAGCTAAAATTGATAAAAAATCCTTAATTATTGAAATAGGCGTTGGCTTTGGGGCTTTAACTGTTGAATTAGTTAAGCGAGGGGCTTATGTTTTAGGTTATGAAATAGATAAAGAATTATTTGACATAGCTTCTGAAAAGCTAAAAGATTATAATAATGTTCAGCTTATAAATGCTGATTTTTTAAAAGTAAATTTACCACAAGATTTAAGTCAATATGATTATGATAAGCTATATATTATTGCTAATTTGCCATATTATATTACGACTCCAATTATAAAAAAGATAATTGATGCTAAAATCAATCTAACTAAAATGATTATTATGGTTCAAAAAGAAGTTGGAGAACGTTTTAAAGCTCAACCTAGAAGTAAAGCTTATAGTTCTTTAACTGTATATTTAAATTACTATTTTGAGATTAAAGAATTATTTAAAGTTCCTAAAACAGTATTTATCCCTAAACCTAAAGTTGATAGTATTGTTTTTGAATTAACTAGTAAAAGGCAAGCTCATCTTTTAGATGAATCATTGTTTTTTAAATTAGTAAGGGATGCCTTTTGTTTCAAGCGAAAGATATTAAAAAACAATTTAAAGGAATATGATTTAAATGTTATAAATGATGTTTTAAAAGATTATAATTTAGATTTAACAGTAAGAGCAGAATATCTTACTTTAGAACAATTTATTGAAATAGCTAATGCTTTAAAATTATCATCATGAAAATTTCCCTTTTTAACTCATATAATTAAATGGGTGATAAAGTGGAACTTAAAATAGGTGATTTAGTTACAAGAACTTCTTATAATCATGATGTTATTTTTAAAATAACCAATATAATAGATAATATAGTTACTTTAAAAGGGCTTAATATGCGCCTTTATGCTGATAGTCCTGTCGATGATTTAGTTTTATATAAAGAAGATAAAGAAAAAATTATTGAAGAAGATAATTTTTTTCTTAACAACATTAAAGATTATTCTGAAATAGAGCGTAATGATTATTTTTATTTACCAGGCCGAATTCTTCATATTGATGGTGATAGAGATTATTTAGAACGTTGTTTGAAATTTTATAAAAGCGCTAATGTGTTAGTTTATGGAATTTATGAAGAAGAAGAAGAAGTACCAACTAATATTAAAAAGCATTTAGAAAGCATTAATCCTGATATTTTAGTAATTACTGGACACGATGCTTATTATAAAAAAAGCGAAAATAAAGAAGATTTAAAATCGTATAAAAATACTGCTTATTTTTTAAAAGCGGTTAGTGAAGCTAGAAAGTATGAAAAGGCTCAAGACAAACTAATTATTATTGCTGGAGCTTGTCAATCAAATTATGAGGCTTTAATAAAATCGGGGGCTAATTTTGCTTCTAGCCCTAAAAGAATTAATATTCATGCTCTTGATCCAGCCATTATCGCCCTTACTTTAAGTTTGTCAGATAAACGTAATGATATTGATTTAATTGGCATTTTAAAGAAAACTAAATATGGAAAAGATGGTATTGGAGGAATTATTACTAAAGGAACAATGTATGTAGGTTACCCAAGATAAGAAAGTAGGAAAAAATGATTAATAAAATAAAAGAAGAAATGGAAACAAATATTGGTAAAGAAGTAAAAGTAGTTTTTAATGGTGGCCGTAATAAAATTGAGGAATTTGATGCTACCATTATTGAAGTTTATAGTTCTATTTTTATAGTGAAACTAGATAATGCTATTAATGAATTAAAATCTTTTACTTTTGCTGATGTTTTAACTAAAACGGTAGAGATATATTATAAATAATTTATAACGACAAAAAACTGTCAATAACTTAGGAAAATGTCCCAAAAAAAGTTGATTATAAGCGGGAAAATTT